>PLST01000531.1:0-3723 GCA_003164255.1 Acidobacteriaceae bacterium
TCATCGTTGGGGAAAAAGCCGCGATAGCGGAACACCGGCTTGGGGAAGACGTGAGCGAAATCGGCTGGAAGCGTGATGGAGATGCGCCTGGCCGGCATCTTGTCGGTCCACAAATACATGGGATCGACGCCGAGATAGCGCTGCGAGAATTCGTAGACGGCGTAGATGGTTCCGCGCATGTCAGCGCCCGTAAGGCAGACGACGCGGCGATGTGTTGGACCAACTCCGGCTCCTGCGATTGAAAACGCGAAGGCTTCCGTGTCCGTAGCTGAGGCGCACTCCACGCCGGCGGGCAGTTTTGACCCGCCGGCTATCAGGATTGCCGTTGGGCCGGCGGCGGCGAGACTGTCAACCACTTTGGGCGCTTTGCCGAAGACTCGGGTGAAATCGCCGACCAGGTCCGCGGTGGCACGGTGGACGGGGCCGGGCTCCTGCGCGCTCTCAACAATTGTGACCGAGCCGTCGATCACGACATGAGCCGCCTGCGCGCCGCCCAAGGGCGCAGCCACAAACACCAGTGCTGTGAAGACAGCCAAGGGACCCAAGAAGTCTCCAACGAGACGGACGACGCGTGAAGGCAACATAACCTCTCCTTGTTCGGAACGGGTGGGGGTTTCGATGGCCGGGGGCCTGTCCGACGGAAAGGGCACAGCAACCGGGCAGAAGGACAAGAACGCAATGTAATCCGGAAATCCCGGCGGTTTGTTCGCGCCACGAATTATACAGAAGGCCCTGCAGGCAAGTCGTGGGAGTTTGCCAGGGCCTCCGTGGCATCTCCCCCGGGGCTTCTCTGGAATGTTTGCGGCGTCACTCCCGGTGCTAAAGTAGTTGCGTTCTGATACTTTTTCCGGGGTTCGATCTGTTGCTTGGTTTTCGCATGTTTTTCGGGGTGGTTCTTCTTGTTCCTCTTGCCGCCCATGCCACTGGCCGCGTCGAGGCCGCGTCGGTTCCATCGGAGATGCGATCGACGGCGTTCACGGTCAAGGTGAACGGCCATCCGGTCGACGTGGCGCACGCGGCAGCCAGCTACGAATTCGTCAGCTTCGACATCACCGGGCCGGTGTTGGTTGAGATAACGGCCATCCAGGCCGGATTTTGGGACAAGGGCGTTGATATACAGCCATGGAGGCTGGGACTGCGGGCGGTGCGCCATGGGGCCACCATCAGCTTCAAGCTGGCGGCGCCTGCCAAGCTCTCCATCTCGCGGCCAGGCGACTTTCTCAATCACGCGGCCATGCTCTTCGTGTTTGCGGGCTCGCCGCCCAAGCCACTGCCCACCGATGTGCAAGTGCATGTGGTGGAAGCGGGCGTACACCGCGAGAGCCTGAATCCCAAGAGCGGCGACACATATTACCTTCAGCCGGGAGCCTACATTTTCGGCAGCCTGAACCTTGAGAAAGTTGAAAACGTGAAGGTCCTGGGGCGCGGAACCATTGTGTACGACGGCCCCCAGGATCCGACCAGCGACGAGGGTTGGAAGCAGAAGCCGGACTGGCATTGCATTGAGGCGGTGGAATCGCACAACGTCGAAATCGACGGCCTCACTTGCATTGTGCGCTCCAGAACATGGTCTATCCAGATGAAGGACTCGGGTGGATTTGTGTACGACGATCTGCGCGTGATTGGCGGAAACCCGGGCAATGCAAACCAGGACGGCATGGACTGGCTTGGCGGCGGCGACACCCACGTGCGCAATTCGTTCCTGCGCTCCAGTGACGATGTGTTCGCAATGCAGGGTAACTGGGACGGATACACCGAGGAGGACTTGGTGCGTCCCGGTCACGACGTTCAGAAAATCCTTATCGAGCACAGCGTGCTCTCAACCAGCATCTCAAACATTGTGCGATCGGCCTGGCCCCAAAAAATTTTCAATTCGCGCGACTTCACTCTGCGCGACAGCGATGTGCTGCACGCCGGCATCGGGGCTTGCGGGCAGACATTTGGCCTGTTGGGCATGTGGGGCGCAGAGGGCGCNNGTGACGTTTGACAATGTGAAGTATGGGCAGCAGAGCGTGGAGGGCAACGCGGACATGCCGTTGACGGTGAGCGCCGGCGCTCAGGCCGCGCACTTTGCCGCGGCGCATGGGGTCCGTGCCTCCTTCACCGTGGATACGCCGGTATTCGCGCCGAAACAGGAGGTCGACTTTACCGCGAAGGCGGAGCCGGGCGCGCGCTACACCTGGCTGTTTGGCGATGGAACCGTGGGGCACGGGCGCAGTGTTCAACACAGGTTTTCCGACGGCCTTGGCACCGAGTTGGATGGGGCGAACGGCGCAGGACGCTTCAGGGTCCTGTTGCACGTTGAAGGTAAGGCGGGCAATCAGGATTGGGCCGCACAAGGCGTGGTCGCGGTGAGCAAATGGCACGACGCCGCCAACACAGCCGTTCCCACGCTCCCCGGCCTTGCGTGGAAGATCTACGCGGGAACCTGGGATGAATTGCCCGATCTGACAAAGGAATCGGTCGTCTTCAACGGCGCGGGGCCGAACATAGAAGCCGATGCCCAGGGCTTTACCCGCTATGCCGTTGCCTGGGACGGATTCATCGACATTCCCGCCGACGGGGGCTACACCTTCGACCTGATCGACGCCGACGGCGCGCGGTTGGTGATTGATGGTGTTGAAGTGGCGAGGACCGGGCCGCCGTTTTCCCAGGTTTGCGGCTCACCGGGCAACGCGCTGCGCTTCGACCGTGGCGCCCTGGGTTTGCGCGCTGGCAAACATACCATTCATCTGGAAGGNNGCGGCCTTCAGTTATCCCCGCGAAGATGAATTGATCCCTGCAACGAGAAAAGAAACTGGTAAGAAGTAGGATGAACTCATGAAGACGCGCTTGGTCAGCCGCCACGGCCACCGTGGACTTCGCCGTTCCTCCTCCGCTGAGGAACGGCAAATGAATCGCCGTCTGCTCAATTATTTCGGGAGTTGATTCGTATCCCAGCCGCCGCCTAGCGAGCGCACCAGGCCCACGCTCGAGACGAACTGGCGTGTCTGGATATCGATGGCGGCACGCTGGTTTGAGAGCAGGGTGGCTTCGGCCGTCAGAACTTCAAGATAACTCGTCACTCCGCCCTTGTAGCGCTGATTCGACAGATCGAAGGACTGCTGCGCGCTNNTGATCTTCAACGTCGTTGAAGGCGAGGAAGACGGTGTTGCGGTACGCGGCGGCCTGCGCTTCGTAGTTGTGGCGCGCCTGGTCAGTAAGAGCACGGCGTTGGCCCGCGTCAAACAGCAATTCCACTGCCTGGCCGCCAAGCGACCACAGTGAACTCGGGCCCTGAATCCACGTCCCGGGATTGGTGCTTTCAAAGCCGCCCGCTCCGCCCAGGTTGATGTTCGGATAGAAGGCGCTGATGGCAACTCCGATCTGCGCGTTGGCAGCGGCGGTCAGCCGCTCGGCTGCGGCAATGTCAGGCCTGCGCTCAAGCAGTTGCGAAGGCACGCCCACTGGAACTTTGGGCAGGGCAAGGTCGAGCGGCGAGGGTGGAATGCTGAAGGTGGACAAATCGACGGTGGCGATGGTTCCGATGGCGTGCTCAAACTGCGCGCGCGCCACGCCGATATCCACCAGTTGGGCGTGCACGGTTTCAAGCTGCGTCTGCGCCTGGGCCACATCTGCCTGGGTGGCTACTCCACCGGCAAGACGGCGGCGCGTGAGGTCGAGCTGCCCTTCCAGATCATTGAGGGTTTCCGTTAGCAGTTTTGCCTGGGCATCGAGTCCGCG
>PLST01000531.1:3754-4281 GCA_003164255.1 Acidobacteriaceae bacterium
GATGTCGCCGCTGAGCGTTGGGAACAGACCGGCTCGGGCTGAAGTGACCTGGTCGCGCGCGGCCAAATATGTCTCAAGAGCCTGGCGAAGGCTTTGGTTGTTGGCAGCAATGCGCTCTTCNNCCGTAGACGCGCCGGCTTCTTTATAGACCGCGGGAGCCTGGTAGCCGGGTCGATTGTAATCGGGACCCACCGGCTTGCAGCCAGCCAGAGTCAACGTGGCCACAAGAACTGAGGCCAGCACAAAAGCCGCCTGAACCACTGCCGCAAGCGGCGCGGCGCGGCCTGTGGTGCCGTGTGCGAGTTGGCCCACGTACAACCGCATTGCTATTTGCCTCCCGCATTGGACGCTTTGCCTGAATTAACGACGGTGACCCGTTCGCCGTCGATGAGCGAGTCTGGTGGATCCTGGATGATCTGGTCGTTCGCGCTGATGCCGCTTGCAATCTGCGCGGTGGCGCCGTCGTCCTGGCCGATGATCACGGGAACGACGTGGGCGCGAGTGCCGTCGCTGCCCGTCTCCACCAG
>PLST01000595.1 GCA_003164255.1 Acidobacteriaceae bacterium
AGCTGTTTCCCAAAGCTGCGCAGGAGGCGAATCCCGGTGCAAAATCGGGGTTGAAATCGGCCGTGGAGATGCACGAAAAACTGCGGTCGGGACCGTTGGCGGGGCTGCGCGTAGGGCTGCTGCACGGGCGCCTTGATGCAGACGAGAAAGAAATCATCATGCGCCGCTTTCAGCGCGGCGAGATCGACGTGCTGGTGGCCACAACGGTAATCGAGGTTGGAGTGGACGTGCCCAACGCGACGGTGATGGTGATTGAACATGCGGAACGGTTCGGGCTGGCGCAGTTGCACCAGTTGCGCGGCCGAGTGGGGCGTGGTGCGGCAAAAAGCTACTGCGTCCTGATGACGGGGCCGAAGGTGACCGAACTTGCCGAGGAACGATTGAACGCGATGGTGCGCACGCAGGATGGGTTTGAACTGGCGGAGCTGGACCTGACGATGCGCGGCCCGGGCGAGTTTTTTGGAACGCGTCAGGCCGGGCTGCCGGATTTTCGCGTTGCCAACCTGGTGCGCGACCGAAAACTGCTGGAGCTTGCCAAACTGGAGTCATCAAAGTTTGCCAACGAGCCTGACGCCGAATTGACGGAAGCGGAGCGCGCGCGCGTATGGGCACGCCTGAAGGAATCGTGGCAGCGCCGCTACGGGCTGGTGGAAGCTGGTTAACAGGCAGTTCTCACAGGCTGCGCAGCAACACAGAATTCAGCGTCTGGCGAGGCATCTGAGGGCCGGGAGGCCCTCAGGACAGCCGATCAGGAGACACGGCGCTACAATTTTCTACGACCTGTGAGAAATGCGGGTTGACGGGCGGCCTGCTCAGGCGGACTCAAAGAAGCGTTGATTGCGTGCGAGGTTAATCGGATACGTCTGGATTTCAAGATCGATGCTGGCAATCTCATCGCCGCAAGACCGTCGGTTGCTGCAGGTGCACTGGCAAAGCTCAGTAAAACGGATGTGGCCGTTCTGGCTGAGTTCCAGTCCGGCGGCGATGAGCACGCTGTAGACGTCAACGCAGACCTGGCGCTCAAACTCGAAGAGCATGTTGATGGTTCCGGTATCGTTTGCTCCGCGGCTGAGCACCCATCCGCCGCAGCCCAGGATCGCGCCGGTGAGGGTCTGGACCAACCTGCCCGGCTCTTCAACGGAGACGGCCTTCATTTGCAATGCCCATGGAATGCTCATCGATTGCCCAGCTTCGTTGGCCATCATAGTGCGCCTCACAGGGTGCTTATCGGAGGCGGGGAGGATGGAATCAAGTCTGTTCCGGAGTTGAACGGCGCCTGACCGGCTTTGAGACAGACGGCCAAGCCCAAGCAGGTCAATGGCTTTTGAAAGGCCTTTGGCCATGAGAGCCGATGTTACCCGCGGGTCATGGCGCGATGCCAAAACGGAGCAACGGGGCGCTAAGAGACGCCCAAAAAGAAGAGAAATGTTGTAGTTTGTAAGGAAGATGATCATTGGCTCGGGAATCGATCTGGTCGAGATCCGCCGCATCAAGCGCTCCATTGATCGGTATGGAAGCCGCTTTCTGAACCGGGTGTACACGGGAGCGGAGCAGGCGTACTGCCTGCGGAAGCGCAACTCAGCCGAGAGTTTTGCCGCCAGATTTGCCGCCAAAGAGGCCGCAGCCAAGGCATTGGGCACGGGGATCAGCTACGGGGTGAACTGGCTGGAGTTTGAAGTGGTTCGGGAGCCGAGCGGAAGGCCGAGCATCAAGTTCCACGGACGGGCAGCCGAGATCGCCGCGCGGATGGGTTTTTCCTCAGTTGCGCTGTCACTGACTCATACGGCTGAACTTGCGTCGGCGAGCGTGGTTCTGGAACGTGGAAATTTGAGCGGTTTCGATTCAAGTGTCGCGGATTGAAAATCATGCCAGGTGGCATTTTCTTGAGAAAAATGCCACTTGGCCTCTTCGTCTCTGTAAGATGCAGAATCGAAACCGCTGTGGGGCAGTCAATTTAGTCCCCTGCTTCTGGTATCCTCAAGGCGTCTGCTGCATCCATTGTGTAAGAGGAGATCCGTGCCAAGCCGCAAAGAGATACAGTGGTCGCAACTGAGAGTGGGAGCGCTGGTGCTGTTGGCCACGGCCGTACTGGTCGGGCTGATCTTTCTGATGTCAGGAACCACTGGGGGGTTGTTTTCCCGGAAGATTGACCTGCGTTGCTATTTTCGTAACGCCGCCGGGCTGAAGGACGGCGCCCCGGTGTCACTGCAAGGGGTGACGATTGGCAACGTGCAGCACGTTCGGATTGTGCCGGATCGCACTCCGACCTCGGTCGAAGTGACGATGAAGGTCGATCACAAGTATCTGAAGGACCTGCACATTGACTCGACGGCGGCCATTGCGCAGGCGGGCGTTCTGGGCGACAGCTTTGTGGATATCGACTCGACCCATGCGGTTGGGCCACCGCCGGTGAACAACGCGGAGTTGCAGTCGTCGGACATCCCGGGAATCCAAGACGTGATCAGGACCAGCCAGGTTTCAATCGAGGAGGCTAACCGGCTGATCCGCAAGATCCAGGTGCTGACTGATACGCTCAATACGAACCGGGGCACGGTGGGCGAGCTGATCAACGATCCGCAGATGGCGAGAAAGATTTCGCAGATCACGAATGACCTGGGAACGATCACGGCTGCCATTTCATCGGGCAAGGGGACGATCGGCAAGATGGTGAACGACGACACGATGTATACGCGCTTGAATGCGACGCTCGACCATGTGAACAGCATTACCGCCCAGATCGACTCCGGCCAGGGCAGCGCAGGAAAGCTGCTGAAGGACAATTCCCTTTACGACAATCTGAATTCGGCTGTGACGAATGCCAACCAGCTGGTGACGAAGGTCAACTCCGGCAAGGGCGCACTGGGCAAACTGACCAATGACCCCGAGGTTGCTCAGAAACTCGACAACATCGTCACGAATCTGGATGTGCTGCTGAAGGGCGTGAAAGAGGGCAAGGGGACGCTGGGACAACTGGCCGAGAACCGGTCACTTTTCGACAATGCAGACCATGCCGCCGACTCGGCTAACAAGCTGATCACCGACATGCGCAACGACCCCAAGAAGTACCTCGTGATCCGTCTGAAGCTGTTCTAATGCAGCAGTCGTTCATTCTTGATCCCAGAGCTTTCAAGCACAGCTAAGCGCAGTTTCTTCCCCCGGAGGCCTTCATGTACCCAAAGGTCCTTGTTGTTCTGGCAGCGGTGTGCCTCGCTGTCACTCTTCTTGCCGTTACCTTTGCATCGCACACTTCAAAAGCGGTCCTGGCTGCATCAACTGCTACGCCTGCTTACACCGAGAGCGGCGATATGCTGCCGCCCGGGGACTATCGCGGGTGGATCTTTCTCAGTTCAGGGATCGATATGAACTATTTTCCGAAGGCTGCGGGGATGGAGGACCACTCAACGTTCGACAACGTCTTCGTGAACCCGGAGGCGTACAGGAGCTTTCTGAACACGGGCACGTGGCCTGACAAGACGGTGATGGTGATTGAAGGGCGCGAGGCGGCGAGCAAGGGATCGATCAACAAGAGCGGGCATTTTCAGAGCGGCGGCGTGATGGGGATGGAAGTGCACGTGAAGGACGAAGCGCGGTTCCCGGGCAAGTGGGCGTTTTTCTCGTTCGATCCGCCGAGCGGAAATGGAACGCTGATTCCGCAGGGAGCGCCTTGCTATAGCTGCCATGTGGCGCATGCGGCGGTCGATACGACGTTCGTGCAGTTTTATCCGACGCTGCTGCCGGTGGCGACGGCGAAGGGTACGCTCAGCAAGGCGTTTCTCGATGAAGAGGCTGCGCGGAGCGCTGCTGGAAAGTAGGATCGGGAAGCTTAGAGGGCTGACGATCCGCGGAACGTGCGCCAGAATTCAATGAAGCCTTTGAGCCGGGCGATGTGAAAGAAGTCGCTTGCAACGAAGTACAGGATTGTTGAAGTCAGGACCGCGAAGTGAAGGGCGTCGCTGCCCAGTTCATCGCTGAAGGGCAGAGGCGCGGCGGAAAAGACCATTGCGAGAACGATGAGCATGAGTTTCACGATGCCCATGACCAGGTTGGTCTCAGCCAGCTTGCTGGTGAAGGGTTTTCCGAGGCGCAGGCTTTGTCCTAAAGCGGAGATTGCGGAGCGGTCCTCAAGCAGCATGAGCAGAGGCGCAATGGAGAGCGCCCAACTGGTGAGCGCCCATAGCGTGTAGAAGGCGAGCGAAAGGGTGATTACCCAGGCGGCGTAGCCAACCAGGTCGGGATCTCCTGTAGCGGTGATGTGGGTGACTGCCACCCATTGCATGGATCGGAACCAGAGCCAGCATGTGAGGGCGAGAAGCGCAAGCCACGCGGCCTGCAACGCGATCATGGGTGTGGGCCGAAAACGGAGACGAGGATCGATGCGCTTGAGGACCAGGTTTCGTCCTACGCCGGAGATGACGACCCAGACGATAGCGGCTGAGGGAACGAGCCAGCGGAGGACAGCGAGCACGGGCGACCGATAGTAGGCGACCACATTGGCGAGCTGTACGATGGCGACCCAGGGATTTTGCGGATCGATGGAATTGAACCCTGAAGACTCGACAGGAAATGCGGCAACGATCTGCTGCGCCTGCCGCCAGCAGACGAGGAGCAGGGGAATTCCAAAGAGCCAGCGCCAGGCAACCTCAAGAACGGTTAGCGATGGTCTTCGGAAGGCCCAGCCCATGAAGCCGACCAGCGACTGCGTGCCACGCAAGGGCGCGGACGGTGCGAGGGCGGTCATTTCACCACCAGATTGCAGGTCCTTCCTGGAACGACGATTACCTTGGCAACGGTCTTTCCAGCGATACGCGATTGCACCTTTTCGTCGGCTAGCGCGGCCTCCTCGATTTGTCTGGCGTCGGCGCCGGCAGGAACACGAACTACGTTGACGAGCTTGCCGTTGATCTGGACCGGGATCTCGAGTTCGTCTTCCTTGGCAAGAGCGGGATCGCTCTTGGGCCAGGGAGCGCGCAGAACTGCGCCTTCGCCGCCGATGTCTTCCCACAGCTCGGCCGCGAGATAAGGTGCAAAGGGCGAGAGCAAAAGGACGAGCGAGCGGAGAAGTTCGGCAATGACCGGGGCGGGTACTTCACCGGCGGCCAATTGCGCGTCGACGGCCTGAAGGTCGTTGACAAACTCCATGATGGCGGCGACGCAGGTGTTGAAGTGCCAGCGGCCTTCAAAATCGAGCGTGATCTTGGCGATAGTCTGATGCTGCTTACGCAGGAGCTTGAGCGCGAGGCCAGTGGGCGCCGCTGCGGGCCCGCTGCCTGCCTGCCGCGCTACGGGCGCGTATTTGGTGGCGAGCCGCCAGACGCGGCCGAGGAAGCGGCTGACGCCGGCTACGCCGTCTTCCTGCCAATCGAGATCGCGATCGGGCGGAGCGGCAAACAAGGCGTACATGCGTGTGGCATCTGCGCCGTAGCGGACCACCATGTCGTCAGGCGAAACCACGTTGCCCTTGGACT
>PLST01000049.1:0-3358 GCA_003164255.1 Acidobacteriaceae bacterium
CCTCGACGAACGAAGCGGCCTGTGCGATCAGCTCGCCGCGCCCGTTGAGCGCGAGGGAGGAGCCGTCAAAGATCAGGCTGTCGTTGCCGCCCACTTGATTGCACATCAGCACCGGAATGCCGTCGCGGCGGGCCATGGCGGCCAGCATCTCGCGGCGGATGGTGCGCTTGGAGTGCCAGAACGGCGACGAGGAAAGATTGATGTGCAGCGCAGGCTTCTGGCGCATCAACTCTTCCACGGGATCAACGGTGTAGAGGCGGCGCGGCCAGAAGTTCTTATCGTTCCACGCGTCCTCGCAGATGGTGATGGCAAGGCGAACGCCGTCCAATTCGATCACCTTCTGGGATTCGGCTGGCGAAAAGTACCGCTGCTCGTCAAAGACGTCGTAGAACGGCAGGAGCCGCTTGTGCTGCTCGAGGAGCAGTTGGCCCTTGTCGAGAAGGACCGCGGCGTTGAAGGCCGGTTTGCCGTCTTTGCCGTCCGTAGGAAGGGCGACGCCGGCGAGAACCGCGGTGGGTAATTCACGCGTCGCCGCGGCCAGTTCGTCCACGGCCGATCGGCACCGCACCAGGAAGCTGGGTTTCTCAAGGAAGTCGGCGGGAGGATAGCCGCAGATTGCGAGCTCGGAGAAGACCGCGAGGCGCGCGCCCTGATCCGCCGCGCGGCGGCTGGCGGCAACGATCTTCTCGATATTCCCGGAAAAATCACCGACCGTAGGGTCGATTTGGGCCAGCGCAATCTTCACAATTCCATTTTAAATCGCGAGGGACGCGGGCAGCCTGCCGGATGCGCCACGCTCCACCCCGGCAGTTGATCCCTAACCGGCAGCTCATGGCCGGTATATCGGCGAAAAATTACTTGACTAACCCAAAAGCAAACGATCCGCCAAACTTTCGTTTGGCGGATCGTGGCGTTACGCAAGCCCGACTTAGCGGGATCGTTTTCAGCTTACATCGATTCGATGCCAATTGCAAGGGTTAAGATTCAATCACCATTTCTTTGTCTATTACCTCTTCGACTATTTCTTTCACAGCTTCAATATTTTCAACGCTAGGCCTCCCCATTGCCTCCCAAACCAACCTCTGAATCGCGGCAAAATCCTCAGGGTTGAGTGTTGGAGAGCAATACTTGCCGTCGCAAAAGACCCTGTCCAGACGGGCAAATGAGACATGGGTGACCATATCTCCCTTGGCCCACACATCGGTATCCTTCTTAAAAAAGCGGTATTTGTTAGCCTGGATTCGGTAGTGATAGGGCTCCACAACCTGTGGAGCACCGGTGCTGAAGGGGACAACGATGCAGCTCCCCCACCCACTGCCGCCCTTCCTGCGTGGTGAAACCACCACGACTTGACGAATCTTGGACATTTCGGGAGGCTTCGAGTTAGGCCCGAAATCGCACATTAACACCATTCCGAGTTGGGGAGTAAATGTAATTGGCATGTTGCTGACTCCTTGAGCATTACAACTAAAAAGGTTGCGTAACACGCCAATCAGAGGTACTCTCTGAGAAGCGGAGGGTGGTGACCGTACCCGTTCCAGATGGAACAGAATACGGCCAAGCGCCCGTCTGCTGTGCAGCAGAGGAAAAGAGGCATTTCAATCGCCTCCTTCCTGTTGGTATCGCTTCGGTCCCGTCAAAGTTCCTATAGCGGTCCCCAACATCGCACCTCTAGGTCAAGTGGTCACCTCTGTGGCCACTTGACCTTTTGGTTTAAGCCGGTCCGACCTTTTCAGCTTCCCCAGTGGTTGCGACAAGTTACCCGACGTCCTGAAATGTTCCTTCGGTATCGCTAATACAAACATTTGTGCTTGCTCGTCCCAGTCAGCGCTAAAAGCCCTAGTCTCTGACCAGTCGTACCGTATGTGATTCATGAATGTTACGGCGGAAAACCCAGCCCCGTTGTATTTCTTGTTGAACGTAAGCTTATAGGCTCCGACATCTCTGTTGTTTGCCAGCTTTACTCCACATTTATAGGCTTCCTTGTCCCACAGCAAAACAACATGCGTGGCGTTGTGCGCCTCAAATATGTTTGTAGCTTGCATATTGAAAGCCATGCGCCCCATCTTCCCCAACGTGATGACGGGATCACCGGTTCGGATAATTTTCTTTGTAAACACTTCCCAAGCCATTCCAGTTCCCTCGGTGTTAGTAATGCCAGTTCCAAATATACCATAAACTCGTGGCGTAGGTGTCAAGTTTAAAACGATCTACGCCGCGTCAGTGATTTCCACAGTGCTCGACGTAGGTAGAATTGGGTTACCCAACTAAATTAGTGTCGGTATATCTCGCTGATTAAAAATGATCTGGGCCGACTTTACGCGAAGATCCGTGCGGGCCGCCTGGCCGTTAGTTCCTGCCGTCTCCAACAGCCGCATTGTCCGAAAACGCGACAGTCCTGTGGCTCTGCCCCCCAAAAGAGGGATTCTTTGCCTGTGCGTCACCACGTAAACTACAGTGACCCAAGGGTTGCCTTCGCGTAGGGCATTTAGCGACGCCGCGGGAGCCTGGGACGTTCGGCCGAAGGGCAGGAAGATTGCCGGGGGGATACCATCGAATCGCGAGTGCGACTGGGCGATCTATTAATCCGCGCAAAACTGATCACCGAAAAGGATGTCGCGGCGGCGCTGGAGCGGCTGAAGACGCTCGGGGGGCGCATGGGCGACCACCTTGTCGCCATCGGCGCCATCGACCAGGCGGTGTTGGATGGGTTTATCCACCGCATTCCCAAAGAACCTAAGGATATTGCATCTACCGGCATCGAGGAAACCGAACTGCTGGCCCTGTTCATGAAGGCGATTTATTCCTTCGGTCTGAGCACCATCGCTCAGTATGCGGAGGCGATCAAGCTGCCAATGCCGATCATGATCGACTTGACCCAACTTGCGATCGAGCGGCAGTTGCTCTACACGTTGGGATCGCGCAACTCCGAAAGTCCCATTGGCTTGACCTATGCGCTGACCGACGAAGGCCGGCGCTGGACGCAGGATGCGATGAGGCGCTCGGGCTACGTCGGGCCCGCTCCGGTGCCTTTGGCGGATTTTATTGAGCGCGTAAGTCTACAGAAACCGACCAACGAACGCATCACCGCGGAGCGAATCCTCAACGCGCTTAGCGAACTCACACTGGCAGACAGTGTCGTGGAACAAACCGGGCCGGCATTGAATTCAGGCAGGGCCATCCTGCTTTATGGTCCGCCGGGGAACGGCAAAACCTCCGTCGCGCTCAGCTTCTCCAGCGTCTTCCAGGAAATGATCTACGTGCCCTACGCCATCATGGTGGAGGGCCAGATCATCCGCTTCTACGATCCCAGCGTGCATATTCCCATCAGCCCATTGACGGGTGGCGAAGACGATGG
>PLST01000049.1:3381-3578 GCA_003164255.1 Acidobacteriaceae bacterium
ATCGACGACTTCGGCCGGCAACTGGTGAGCCCCACCAATCTGCTCAATCGCTGGATTGTTCCGCTGGAGAGCCGCGTTGACTATCTCAAGCTGCACACCGGCAAGACCATCTGTATTCCGTTTGAGGAACTGGTGATCTTCTCCACAAACCTGGAGCCGGAAGACCTTATGGATCCCGCGTTCCTGCGCCGCCTTCC
>PLST01000049.1:3598-5614 GCA_003164255.1 Acidobacteriaceae bacterium
GGTTCATCGTGGACCAGGTGGTGGCGACCTGCCAGTTCCTGGGACGGAACCACGAGCTCAAGTCACCCTATATCGATTACGCGATTAACAACCTTGGAGTCCGCCGGAAACACAAACCCGAAGCCGATTCGGATCACCCGCGGGAGCACACGAAAAAGCCGTCGGACGTCATCCTGCCGTCCGGGGTCTTTGACGAGTCCTAGGCAATTGCCACGCGCAAGACCATCTACGAGCCAGTGCCGGAAAAGACCACGGCAATGGTGCGCATGATGATCTTGAAGTCCAGCCAGATGCTCCAGTTCTCGATGTAGGTAACGTCGAGGGAAACATAGCTTGCAAACGATGGATCCTGGCGGCCCTGTACCTGCCATAGACCGGTAATCCCCGGAGTGACATCCAGGCGGCGGAGGTGGCTGAGGTCATATTTGCGCACTTCGCCGGCCAACGGCGGGCGCGGGCCAACAATGCTCATGTCGCCGACCAGAACATTGAAAAACTGCGGCAGCTCATCCAGCGAATATTTGCGCAGGAACCGTCCCAGGCGCGTGATGCGCGGGTCGTTCGAGATCTTGAAGAGCACGTCGTCGCGCTCGTTCATGTGCATGATCTCGGCGCGCCGGGTATCTGCGTCCAGAACCATGGTGCGGAACTTGATGCAGCGGAAGACCACTCCCTTTTTCCCGATGCGCTCCGAAGTGTAGAAAACCGGGCCCGGTGAATCGAGCTTGATGGCGATAGCGAGCGCCAGCAGCAAGGGTGAAATCAAAATCACCGCCAGGACGGAGAATACAGTATCGAAGACGCGCTTGAAGAAGAGCTCCAGTTCCGGCACTTCGCCGCGATGCAGCGGCATGGTGGGAAACTGGCCGATGTACTCGACGGGGCTGTCCCAGGCCACGGCGTCGTAAATCTCGGGAACTACACGCAGGTCCACGCCGTGAGCGCGGGACTGCTCCAGCACCTCCTGAACGATGTGCCGTTCGCATGGCGTGGTGAAAAAAATCTCGTCGATAAATTGCTTGCGCGCATTCTGGAAGAGCGAATCGAGCGTACCCACGATATCGCCAGGCGGCAACGGCGCGCCCGGTCTGGAACCAGGAAGATCGATAAAGCCCTTGAAGGTGTATCCCAGATGCCGGATGCTGTCGAGATGATGGCGCAGGGCTTGCGCCTCAGGTCCGGTACCGACGATGAGCACGTTGCGCGTATCCAGCCCCCGGTCGAAGCGCCTATAGAGAAGTATGCGAAAGATGAGCCGCCGCAAGCCCAGAGCGATTGCAACCAGGAGCACCGTGCTGATCACGATGCCGCGCGGGATGTCGTTGGCATGTACCAGGTAAAGCGCGCCGGTGAGCAGCAGGCCCGATGTGAGGCACGCCTGCGCACTGAGTCTTTGTTCGTGCAGGAAGTTGGTGAGGCGCGCCGGCGTGTACAAGTGCATCCGGCGGCTGGTGGCGATGAGCGTAAAGCAGAAACCGCACAGCAGGGCCAGCAATATCCCCATCGAACGGCCGTGTATCAGAGTCCCGTGCCAAAATCCTCTGGCTTCATCCAGTGGAGTGGTGTGAAGCTCAAAGATCGTGGTCACAGCTGCGGCCAGGCAAACGGTCAGGATATCCAGGAATATCCAGAGTTTGGCCGTGCCGCGGGTGGGCCGCGCGGGGCCACCCGAGGCGCTCGATTCCCATTCGGCCGACAAAGCCAGAGAAGACGACAGCCTTTGCCAAAAATCCGAACTCGCCATAGGAGAAACGCAGACCTCAAAATTTCAGAAGCGCCTGGACGGCGCGCTGTTGAGATTGTTTCGCAAGGGAATAAAAGCAGCGCAAAAATGCATCACAACGTCACGAACGAGTAAACGGACCCGCCTCCCTATTGCCGGTCCTTCAAAGAAATACAGAGGAAAAGCCAGAGAGTTGTGCTTGGATAATTTTATCGGGCTGCCCCGGTGCCCCAGGGAGATCAGCCTCTGCAACGCATCAGGCCAACGTAGCATACACATACCAGACAACTTAC
>PLST01000128.1:0-167 GCA_003164255.1 Acidobacteriaceae bacterium
AGCCGTATGCACCACGCCGGTCGCAATCGGCGTTTGCCGGGACTTACTCGCGCCGCCTCCGTAAGGAATCGAGCCTGTAAGGGTCGGACCCTTCGGGTTCAGGCTCGTCATAATCCGAATAGCGTTCGATGCGGTCCTTGATCCAGAGCAACGATAGAACGCTTTCG
>PLST01000128.1:201-1731 GCA_003164255.1 Acidobacteriaceae bacterium
GAGATCTTCCCATTCTTGCTCCAAACTACGGCGCACCGTTCGCTCACTAGATCACAGTAGCGCCACGCCGTTGCCGATAACGAAATATTGCTCTCGTTGGCAACTTCCTGGATAATCTTGAGCGACGGCGATTCGCCTCTGAATTTGGGTTTCGCGTAGTCGGTCGGAAGCAGCAATTCAGCTGCAAACTCGTCAGCCTCACGCTCAAGCTCTCGCGACGCATCCGCCCAGTTACCAATGTCAGACGAACCACATACGGCCCCGCCCGCATCGTGCCCCGGAAGCACGAAATGACCGATTTCGTGTGCTACGGTGAAGCTCTTGCGTCCAGGCTCTCGGATTGAATTTCTGACAATGATCGCGCCGAAAGGCGTTCCCTTCGCCCGAACGAGGCCGCCGTCGAAACCCTGGACATCCAATTCAGTAACGTCGAGTTGAAGTTGCGCGGCGATACTCCGAGCGTCCGGCGAGCCCGAGACCTTCAACTCAGCAAGCAGCGCCTTGGCGTATGCCGGTCCTCTATTGACCTTTGTCATCTTTCCCTTTAAGCCGCTCGATCTTTTTCTTCAGTTGTTCCTGCACCGCATCGATAGACTTCCGGTCCGTCTCGGTCAGGTCCTGTTTGTTCCGGTAAGATTCNNGCTTTTTTCAATAGGGGCGGTAAGTCCTTATGAGCCATCCAATATTGCTGTGCTTCGGCATAGAGTCGCTGGTACACGCGTTCTTGGAGGGCCTCAGTGTCCAACCCAGCCTCGCACAACGCTTGCTCAGCCTCATCCTCGCCGATCTCATCAGGCGCTCCGATGAGCGCGTCCGAAAGACTATTCATTCTGTTGCGGGCCTCTTCAGGGGTGCGACGTTTCATAGCGTTCGGCCTTCTTCCTCAGGCAAGTGAACCAGCCCACTTTGACGCAGCCGCCGGCGCAACTTCTTTTTTCGGTTTTGAATATCGGCAGCGCTGGTTCCCAAAGCATCGGCGATGTCCTCGGGTTTGTACAGTTCCAAGTCCAGCACCGCTTCGACCAGTTCCTTGAGTGGCGGCTCGTCGTCGACAACCGCTCGAATGCGTGCTCGATACTCGTCCTCGTCAACAACCGAGGACGGGGCAGGCGCCAACGATTGCGGATACTCATCCAGCGCCGGCTTCTCGTGGTCCTTCTCTTCCGAGTCCTCGTTGACGGAGATCGTCGCGCGTGTCTCCTCCAGTTCGTGTGATTTCTTGCGCAACGCGTCGAAGATGTCGTTCCGCAGCGCAGTACCCAACACGGCCATCAACGATCCCCGTGACTTTTGATGCTTGATTCTCCCGGTGGCATACTCCGACAGGACTTTTGCGACAAAATCCTCGACCGAGAGGCCGGTGCCGGGAACCACCGCATCCTCTCCGCCAAGCGAAAATTGTCCGAAGACGACCAACCCATAGGCCATCAGTCGCTTGCTGAGCCCCTTAAAGTCGGGAAGTTGGCCGTGCTCACTCAATCCATCCCTCTATCTTGTATGCGATTCAATCTCCCTGTTTTCGCCAAGTGC
>PLST01000128.1:1763-2929 GCA_003164255.1 Acidobacteriaceae bacterium
CGAGCCGAGCGGGCACAAGGAAGAAGAGGCGAATTCATCTGCAGCGAGGCGAAAAGGCGAAAGGCAGGCCCCAGCGGTTTGCTGTCAACCGGGGAATGTCTACCGACTCGGTTTTGCGCCAATCTGCTTAACCGAAAAGTGGTGCAAGGAGAAGCTCCAGTGACAAAGAAGATCTGCTTTGTTTTAATCGTCGTGCTCTTGTTCGCGCTCCCCGCGATCACGCAGGAACCGAACACGGCTGCAGCCCAACTCACAACTGATACTCCGCATTTTCGAAGTGGCGATGAAGTTAGCTTCACCATGAAGCTGAATGAACCGCTGCCTGAGGGAGCGCGCTTTGACATGCGCCTTTCTCCTGTTTCTGTGAATCAGGAAATAACCATTTCATCGCAGGAGCCAAGCGACAAGGATCGCAAGGAGTTCCTGTTGAAATTTAAGCTTCCCGATCACGCACGAGGCGGCGAATGGCACATTGCTATTGTTTATCTGTTCCTGCCCAACGTGTCGTGGACGAGCTGCACCATCGCGACGAACGAGATGAAGTTTGTCGTTGACGGGCCCAATGGACCGCTCCCCTCGAACGCAACGGCAACTATCGTTAAGAAATAACCGGAGAGCGGGCTGCAGTGGGAAGCGGCCCGTTCCGTTCCCATCGATCTCCGCGTAGCTGTGCCGGTTAACGCCGCTGACGACCGTGGCGCGTGCCGCATACATAACAGATGTGTACCGATATGCCAGCTTATCGCGCCTGTATCGAGGTAATCAGCAGTGAGTGCCCGTCCTTCCGCGAGCGAGCGGAGTGGCATTTGAGCACGACATCCGAAAGGAGAAAGAAATGGCCGCATATACCATCCGGGTCGAATTCCAAGGCAATCCGTCCTATCAGCAATACGAATCCCTACATCAATCAATGGCTGCACTTGGGTTTCTGCGCACAGTTCAAGGGGTGCGGAGCGGAACGCCAGTGAATGTCAACTTGCCAACTGGCCTTTACTACGGGTATTCAAACCAGACCGCAATTCAAGTTGCAGACGGCGTCCATGCAGCAGCGAGTCGCATCCACCCCGTTGCCGCCATTTTCGTCGCCGAAACTACCACTTGGGCGAGCAAACCCTGAGTGTTTAAGTCGGGAGCCTACGCAGTTTAGCCTGCGGGACTCCCACGAC
>PLST01000559.1:0-4220 GCA_003164255.1 Acidobacteriaceae bacterium
CAAAGATCCGGAAGACATGACCACCAGGTCCAAGGCTGCTACAGGCAAAACAAAAAAGCCGAATTAGCGATCTTTCTCTTAAATGTGTTGCACGCGCCGGTTGCCGAGGACCGTTGGTTCCCATTCGACTGCGCTACGGGATCTGGAACACCCGGCTCTGAGGAATTAGCTTCGTCGCGCCTCTACGGGGCGCGAGGCTTTTTGGGGGGCGACTGGTCCCAGGGCTCTGCCTTGGGCTATTGTCGGACGGCCCCTCCGGGGCCTGGCGCATCAGGCGAGTGACTCTTGTCTTGCCCCACCCAGGGCCACGCCAGAGGACAAAGTTCGCCCGCCAGGGTCCGAGAATTCAGACCTTGCCCGGGACCTAGGGCTCCCGGCACCGCGCCGAGAAGTCTATCGCGGGGGAACGGTCTTGCCGGGCACGAAGCCGTGCGCGCTGAGAAGAGCTGGACCAATATCGGCCTTGGTGTGGAATGGAAAGGCGGGCGGAAGAAGTTTGGCGCCGGCCAGTTCCACCCCGTTGATGAGTCCGATGTGCTCGGCGTCCGCGAGAGCCTCATCCCAGGATGTGTAGTCCTTGTTCGCCTCATCGGCTTCTGTCTTGATCTGGGTCCTGGCTCCCTTGTCCATGCACGTGATGGTGACTTGAACTTTCATGGCGTAACCTCATGCCGGGTTAGATGCTGAGGGGCAGGAAGACGGCCATGCCGAAGACGCTCGAAGGGATGAGCATACAGGCTCATCTTTTGTTCCAGAATGAGTTACGAAGCTGAGGCCCCGGAGATGGCGCGGCGTGGGTTTTCGAAGAGGAGCTGGTTTGCTTCCGATTCAGTGAGGCCGATGCGCTGGGTTAGATTGGCGCGGCTGGCTCGCATGGTGATGGTGGAACCGACGAGGTGGGAGGCGTCCTGTGAGCGGGCTATGCCGTCTTCGCCGATTGTGACGGTGTTGCGGCCGAGCGTGTAGATGCCGGGACCGAGGCCAGCTGCTGAGATGGCGTCGGTAACAATGATGGAACGTTCCAATCCCACCAGGTCGAGGTAATTTCTGAGCGCGAAGAAGGGGACGTGCGCGCCGTCGGCGATGAAGGTGAACCAGAGATGCTCGCGGAGGGCGAGTACGCGGTTGAGGATGTTGTCGTGGCGGGGCAGATGGGCAAGACAACCGTTGCCGAAGTGGGTGAACATGGTGAGGCCTGCATCGATGGCTGCGCGCAACTGATCAAGCGAGGCATTGGTGTGGCCGGCGGAGACGACGATGTTGCTGCAGGCGAGCACGCGGGTGACGTGCAATCCGGGGTCCTGTTCGGGAGCCAGCGTGACAAGGCGCGCGAGGCCGCCGGCAGCGTCGAGCAGGCGCTGCATGGCGGATTCACTGGCCTGGCGGATGGCGTCGACTGGATGGGCGCCGCGATATCCATCGACGGGGCTGAGGAAAGGACCCTCAATGTGAATGCCGTGCAGGATCTGGCGGAGAGCGGGGACGGTTTCGCGGAGAGAGACGAGGGCGCGGAGGCGGGACTCCATGGCCGGGAGCGCGTCCGTGATGATAGTGGCGAGGATTCCTTCAACACCTTGCGCGGCGAGCTCGGCGCAGGCGGCGCTGACGCGGGCGGGCTCGAGGTTGTCACTGTTGAAGTCGATGCCGGCGTAGCCGTTGACCTGAAGATCGAAGTAGGGCATCGGGTTACCTGAGACGATTGTAGTTGCGAAGGCGGCCGTCGGCGGGGAGCGTTGGACTGATCCTTGCCTCGTTTTGCGATCGCAAGGGCGGCGAATGCGGAATTGCTAGCCCGCCAGCGAGGGGTTATAGGCGGCGTAGCCNNCCGAACAACCATCCCTGGCCGTGGATTTGCTGATCGAAAGACGCGAAGTAATCCGCCTGAGAGGTGCTTTCAATGCCTTCGACGATGACGTCAAGGTTGAGGGATTTAGCCATGGCCATCATCTGCGGGAGAACGACACCGGCCAGTGAATCGCCGCCAATGGTCTTGATGAACGCCTTGTCGATCTTGATGGTGGTGGCGTAGAGCGAGAGAAGCCTATCGAGATTTGAATAGCCGCAACCGAAGTCGTCAATGTGGATGCTGTGGCCGCATCTGCGCAGGTTTCGAATCGACTCCATGGCGGCTTCGCCATTGGCAGCCGAACGCTCGGTGATCTCAATGACGATGCTTTCGGGGGTGACGCCGGCCTGTGCGAGTGCGTTCTCAAGCATGGGCAGGAAGCTGGGATCGGAAAGATCGGACGCGGCAACGTTGAGGCTGATACGAAAACCGGGACGGCTGCGAAGGGTCTCGGCAAAATCGCGCAGCGTGCGTTGCAACACCGTTCTGGTGAGCGAGGTGCTGAAACCGCAGTCCTCAGCAGCCTTGACGAAGACCTCAGGATCTACCGGGTTGTCATCCTCATCGGACCAGCGGGCCAGGACCTCCGCGCCCACAATCTGGCGTGTCTGCATATCGACGATGGGCTGATAGCGCACGTCCAGTTCGTCTTTTTGCAAAGCCCGGCGTAGCTGCTTGCTCAATTCCTGCCTGCGGCCGTTGTAGAGACTGAAGATCAATCCCAGCAGGCTGCCGGCCACGCCACCTGCAAATGCGCCTGAGAGGATGAGGCCATACCTGGCGTGAAGCGTGTCGGAAACCGGGGTCGAAGCCACTGCGCAACTGAAGCGGGTGTCAGAACAACGGGTCACGCTGAGCGTGTCGGCAGCCCAGGTGCGGCCTTCGGTTACCGTATCGAGAACACTATCGGAGACGGGTAGCGTTGTTACGGAAGCTGGCCGATGGGTTCCTGCGATCTCTGCGGCGCCAGAGGCGCCGACCAGCGGCGCTGGAGACAGTTCGGTACCGAAGACAACGTAGATGCCGTCCAACCGCAATGCTGAGGTTTTCAGATCGACATTCCTGATGGGCATGAAGCGGCGGTAGACCATGGTGCCATCGCCGAGAAGGTATGGCGTGGATGCAGCGATCGCCTCCTGCGGATGGCCTGACATGACAGAGCACTGGATCTTGTTTCCGCGAATGCGCCCGGCATCCTTGACGTATAGCGAGCGGAAGACGAGGGAGCGGAATCTGGCAATTTCGGCCTCGGAGCAGGAACCAGCAGATGAACCTTGCAGAGTTGCGAGCACGGTGCGCGCTTCCGACAGGGACGCATTGTCCTTTTCGACGACAGACTGTGAGGCGTGTTCGAGGGAGTTCGTGGCAAGCAACAGTGCGAAGGCGGAGCCGAAAAGGTAACCAGCAACGAGGCCACACCCAGTCAATGCCAGGATGACGAGTCGGCCGATCAGAATCCGCTGCTGCTTTTTAGCGATCATGGTCTTTCTTGAATGCGGATTCTTGCGTAAACACAATTGCACAATCCGTTGATTCCACTGTCACAAGTATCGCGAATGTGGAAAAAGAGACAATGCCACTTCCGCTACAAGTCAACCATTTCGGTAACCATGCACGGAGTTACCAAAGCGAGGGGTCCTGCGATCGAGGGAGGAAGAGCGATTGATTATTCCTCTTCAATTTCGTTCCAGAAAAAAGACCAAACAGGATGTAAAAAATATTTGACACCGAAAACGAATAAGGTTATGTTTGCTGATGTCAAATATTTTTGACATGGAGAAGAGTCGAGATGACATTCAGTCTTTCGTACCGGGAGAAGACACTTTACGCGTCGCTTGCAGCGGAGCTGGTGGTGTACGGCCCGTATTTCTTTCTGCATCACGAGAACACTGTGAACAAGGTCGCGGGCATGATCGTCGCGATTATCGTGCTGCAGATTATTCTGCAATCGCTGATCGCCGCATTTACGCGCCAGCGGCTGACGGACGAGCGGGACAAATTGATCGAGCTGCGCGGCTATCGCGCGGGCTACCTGACGATCACGTCGCTGATGGTGCTCGGGCTGGGCGCGTTGTGGTTTCACTCCGCCTCCGGCGATTTTCAATTTGAGAGCCGGATGGTGGGGCTTCATTTCCTGAATGTATTCTTTGGCATGCTGGTGATTTCGGACGTGGTGAAGACGGCGACACAGATTGTCGCTTACCGGAGATCGATCTGATGCCGGCGATTCGCAACCAGATTCGAGAACTCAGGGCACTCAGGAACATGACACAGCAGGAACTCGCTGATCATGTGGGAGTGACGCGGCAGACGGTGATCGCGATCGAGCAGGACAAGTACTCGCCGTCGCTTGAAACTGCATTCAAGGTGGCCG
>PLST01000559.1:4240-10131 GCA_003164255.1 Acidobacteriaceae bacterium
CTACTAAGAAAAAAGCGAAGTTGTTGCGATGCCCTACATGCGGGATGCTGGTGCGCATGGAGGATGAGGACTTCCCTTTCTGCAGTGACCGCTGCCGGAAGATCGACCTCGGGAAGTGGGCGATGGGGGTCTACAAGATCAGCTCGCCGGTGCTCGATCCTGAGGTGCTGGAAGACCTGGGCGGCCTGGGATCCGGGAGCGGTGGGGAATCCGATGAAAGCTGATGACCCAGGCGGATCGAACGCGGCAGGACAGAATCAGGCGACGCCGAGACACACGACGTGGGCCTTCGTCGTTGCTACCTTTTTTGGCGCGGGGTACGGGAAGCCGGGGCCGGGGACTTGGGGCTCGGTGGCGGCCTTGCTGCTGTGGGCCGCGTATGCATGGCTGGCGCATCCGACGGCGCTTGGGCTGATGGCGGCGCTGGTGGTGGGGATTGTGGTCTCGATTGCCGTGGGGGTTCCGGCAGCGACGATTGCGGCGCGGGAAGTGGGACGCGAAGATCCGCAGTTTGTCGTCATCGACGAGGTGGCGGGCCAGTGGATCGCGCTGCTCGGCTGCCCGGCCGACTGGAAGCACGGGCTGATTGCGCTGGTGCTTTTCCGGCTCTTCGACATGACGAAACCGCCGCCTGCGCGTCAACTGGAAGACCTGCCGGGCGGCTGGGGAATCGTATTCGATGATGTGGCTGCCGGGCTGTATGCTTGGGGTATAGCAGCGTTGCTGCGCATCTGGTTTTGAGAGCTGGAACAATGGCACGCACACCGGCACAATCCGTCCTGCTTGAACCCCGTATCGATGACGTTGTTCCCGCGGCAGCCTTGCCTGGTGGCGAGGTAGAGCTCAAGGGCGCGCGGCTGGGTGCGGATGGATATGGCCCTCCGGCGGTGCTTGTGGGTGGCGCGCCGGCACAGGTGCTGATGAGCAGGCCGACACGGCTGGCATTCCAAGTTCCCGCGGAGGCGCAAACCGGGATGATTGAGGTGCGCAACCCGGCAGGCGCGAGCAATGCGGTTCCGCTGCGGGTGGCGCGGCAACTTTCAGATGGGTTGCATCCGGTGACGAGCCCGGCAGTGAGCGGGTCGGGGATGGTGTATGCGACAATCTCTGGGCCTCGCGGGAAACAGACGCCTGTTTCCGTAGTGCGGGTGAGCCCGGACGGGCACGGAACGCCGTTTGTGACCGGAATTCTGAATGCGACAGGACTGGCCTTCTCGCCCGAAGGGGATTTGTTTGTGACCTCGCGCGCGGAGGGCAATGTGTACCGCGTGGACGCGGCGGGTGAGTTTACCGTGTATGCCGAGGGGATGGGCGTGGCGACGGGCGCGGCCTTCGACGCGCAGGGCAATCTTTTTGTGGGCGACCGCTCGGGAACAATCTTCAAGATCAATCCGGAGCGGCAGATTTTTGTGCACGCGACACTGGAGCCGAGCCCGGCGGCCTATCACCTGGCCGTGGACGCGAAGGGAACCGTGTATGTGACGGCCCCTGCGCTCGGGTCGAATGAGGCGATCTGGGCGATTGAGCCGAATGGCGACACACGCGCGTGGTTTCGCGGGCTAGGGCGGCCGCAGGGACTGGCGCTGTCAAAAGAAGGCGACATCTACCTGGCCGCATGCCTGCATGGACAGCGGGGACTGGTGCGGNNGATCTGGGCGTGGAAGGGTTGGGGCTGTTTTAAGGACAGGGGTCAGTGAACAGGGACTGAGGGACTAAGGGACCTGGGACCTGGGACCAGGGACTGAAAAGGCTCGTGGTGGACTTCGCTCTTTCCCACCCATTCCGCGATGAGACCGCAGAATGGATGGGGCACCCTCAGTGTTTTTTGGAGATGAGCGAAAGGCAACCGCAGATCCTTCGACTCGTCCGCCGCGGCGGACTCGCTCAGGATGACACTTCATACGGGATGACACTTCATATTTGATACAAATGTTTTTTGGAGGCGCGGTTGGCGATTGCGCAAACGCCTGGGACACCTTACTACGCGGTGATCTTTACGTCGACACGAACTGGTGTGGACGGTGGTTATGGGGCGATGGCTGAGGCCATGGTGAAGCTGGCGGCGGAGCAGCCGGGATTTCTGGGCGTGGAGTCGGCGCGCGAGGGGCTGGGGATTACAGTCTCGTACTGGGAGAGCCTGGAGGCGATTGCGGCGTGGAAGCAGAACTCCGCCCATCTGGTGGCGCAGGCGCGAGGGCGGGACCTTTGGTACGAGACGTTCAAGGCCCGCATCTGCAAGGTGGAACGGGACTATGAGTTCCATAAGGAACAATAGAAGCCGGTAGTCTGGAGCTGGAACGGCACTTATGAAATCAGAGATTGTTGCGGTTGGATCGGAGATGCTGACGCCGTGGCGGCAGGATACGAACTCGCTTTATTTGACAGAGCGATTCAACGAGATCGGCGTGACGGTGGCCTTCAAGACGATTGTGGGCGACCGCAGGAAAGACCTGGTTGGAGCAATAAAGACAGCGTTGGGTCGAACGGACATCGTGGTGCTGATGGGCGGGCTTGGTCCAACTGAGGACGACCTGACCCGCGAGGCCGTTGGGGATGCGCTAGGGCTTGCGTTGCGTCGGGATGCGGCGCAGGTGGCCGCGCTGCATGCGCGCGCCGCAACGTGGCGGATCGCGATGCCGCAAAACAACCTGAAACAGGCCGACGTGCTGGAAGGGGCGACGGTGCTGCCCAACGCGAACGGGAGCGCGCCAGGGCAGTGGCTTGACGTGACGTTTGAAGGCTATCGAAAGCTGATTCTGCTGGTGCCGGGACCACCGAACGAGTGCAAGCCGCTGTTCGACGGCGAATGCCTGCCGCGGCTGAAGCAGATTGTGCCTGCGCGTCACATTGCCAAGCGAACGCTGCGCGCGGCAATGATTCCGGAGTCGCAGGCGGACAAGCTGCTGGCCCCGATTTACACGACCTACAAGGATGTGGAGACGACCATCCTTGCGCACGCGGGCGACATTCAACTGACGCTGCTTTGCGCAAACCCCAATGCAGAACAGGCACGGCAGCGGGTTGATGAGCTGGCGACACGGCTTGAAGAAGCGCTGGAAGACTGGCTGTATTCGTCGGAAGGCGAATCACTGGAGCAGATTGTTCTCTACTACCTTGGACTTCGGCAGTCCACGCTGGCGGTGGCGGAGAGCTGCACGGGCGGGATGATTTCGCAGAGGATCACGTCGGTGGCGGGTAGTTCACGCTCGTTTCTGGGCGGTGCGGTGGTTTACTCTGACCAGTTGAAGTCGGCGTTCGCGGGCGTTTCGACGGACCTGATCGCGAAGCACGGCGCAGTGTCTGCCGAGGTGGCGGAGGCGCTGGCAAGCGGAATCCGGTTGCGTACCGGGGCTACGCTGGGGCTGGGGATTACCGGAATTGCCGGACCGACAGGGGCTACGGACGACAAGCCGATTGGACTAGTTTATATCGCGTTGTCTGATCCGACGCGGACCGAGGTAATGGACCGGACGTTTCGGGGCGACCGGGCACGCGTGCGGGAGTGGGCAACGCAGCAGGCCCTTGACCTAGTACGGCGCAGGCTGATGTGAGCGGCAATTGATCCCGGACGACTCGCTTGTGTTTTGTTCAGATTTGAACAGGCGGGCAGCGAGCTGTTCGAGTACATTGCAATCAGACAAGGAGGTCAGCTATGCCTCTTCCCCAGGATGAGCGCGCTGTTGCACTCGCCAACGATGTACTGCGGCAATTTCACACGATGTTTGGGCCGCATCCGGGCTTTCGGCCGGCGCATGCGAAAGGCCTGATGCTGACCGGCACGTTCAAGCCGGCGGCGGAGGCACCGACGTTGACGAACGCTCCGCACATTGTGCGCGAGTTCACGCCAGTAACGATTCGCTTCTCCAACTCGACGGGACTGCCTGGGATTGCGGACAATGTGCCGGAAGCCAATCCGCGCGGGCTGGCCATCCGGTTCAATCTTGCCGAACACGTGCACACCGATATTGTGAGCCACTCGACGGACGGCTTTCCGACACGCGACGGGAAGGAGTTTCTGGAGTTTTTGCGGGCTGCGGCGGCCAGCGGTCCCGATGTGGCCTCGCCGAAACCTATTGAAAAGTTCCTTGCAGCGCATCCGACGGCATTGGCATTCGTGAAGACGCCGAAACCATTTCCATCGAGCCTTTCGCGGCAAACCTACTACGGCGTGACGGCGTTCAAGTTCACCAATGCCGAAGGGCAATCGAAGTTTGGCCGCTACCGCATCGTTCCCGAGTCGGGAGAGGATTTTCTCACCGACGACCAGGTGGCTGGACTCGCGGCCGACTACCACTTTGAAGAGCTCATTGTGCGCGCCGCCAAGGGAAGCTTCCAGTTCAAGGTCGTGGTGCAGATTGCGGCGGACGACGATGTGACTGACGATGCGACCGTGCACTGGCCGGAGACGCGCCAACTGTTTGAACTAGGTACATTGGAGATCAACCACCTGCTGCCCGACAGCCTGGCCGAGCAGCAGCGCATTATCTTCGATCCGATTCCGCGCGTGGAAGGGATTGAGCCCTCGGCAGACCCCCTGCTGGAACTGAGGGCGGCTATTTATCTGCTGAGTGGGAGGGAAAGGCGGTCTGCAGCGGCGGTTTAGTGCGTTGCCCGCGCGCTTGTGGTTCCCAATTTGCGTGGATTTATGAGAAGATCAGCCGGTAGTGCCTTCCCATCCCCGCAGAGAGCATAAGGAAACCACCGATGACCGAACAGGCAGCGCCATGCATTTTGAGCCTTGAAGTGGAACGCAAAGGCGATGTGGCAGTCGTGCATTGCCACGGCCGATTGATCTCAGAAGTGAGCGGGGGTTTCTATACCCGGATCTGCAAGCTGATTCCGGAGCACAAGCAGATTGTGCTGGACCTTTGCGACCTGAGCCACATGGACAGCATGGGACTGGGGTCACTGGCGCGGTTGTACGTGTCTGCCAAGTCAAAGGGCTGCCAACTGCAGCTCATCAATTTGAGCAAGGGAGTGCGCCATCTGCTCGGGATCACGAATCTTCTGGGGGTGTTCGGCGACATGTGCGAACACGGGATTACGCTGGGGTTCTGAGAGCGCGGTCGATCGCGCATGCCAGGAGCAAGGAGTCGGCGACGAGCGGTGTCCAGACAGGCCTGTTCCCTGTTTCCTATTCCCTGCCTGGGCGAGGCCGGAGTACAATTGGCCAAGTTTTGAGGACCTGCCGCAACAGGGTCCTGCGCGTAATTTCAANNNAGCCCTAAACTGCTGAACGCGCTGCAGGCGCCGGCCAGCCCGGTGGCCATTGGGTTGTGCCGCGAGTACGACCGCCAGGTGGTGGAAGTGCTTTCGACCATGTTTGACCAACTGGGCGGGCTGCAGTCGCTGGTGAAAGGCAAGACTGTCGCCATCAAGCTGAACATGACTAGCGTTCCCAAGGACAAGTTGAACAACATGCCGAACGAGATGACGCACTGGGTTCATCCGCAGGTAATCGGCGCGTTGATCTCGCTGTTCGGCCGGGCCGGCGCAACGCGGGTGAGGCTGCTGGAGAGCGCACCTTGGGGAACAAAGCCGCTGGAGGACTTTATGGCGGCAGCCGGCTGGAACGTAAAGGAGCTTGCGAGCGCGGCGACGAAGGTGGAGTTTGAGAATACGAACTTCCTGGGCTACGGCAAGGAGTATGCGCGGTTTATGGTTCCCGGCGGCGGCCTGATGTATGCCGGCTTTGACCTGAACCACTCCTACCGCGACACGGATGTGTTTGTGTCGCTGGCCAAGCTGAAGGAGCACCGGACAGCGGGCGTGACGCTTTCGATGAAGAACTGCTTCGGAATTACGCCGTCGACGATCTACAGCGACCAGGCGCCGGTGGATGAGCCGTCGATTATTCCGGTGGGCTTCCGCGGGCCGATGCATTCTGGTTC
>PLST01000559.1:10220-10391 GCA_003164255.1 Acidobacteriaceae bacterium
TTTGAAACCTGCGACAGCACCTTGAGGCTGGCAGAGCAGTTGGGCGTGGGCAGCCGCGATTTGAGTCGGATTGAAGTTCTGGGCACGCCAATCGCGAAGGCGCGCTTCAAATATCCGCCGCTTTCTGATCTGATGGGGGCGTGAGTCTGTTTACGAACGGCCTGCTTTCCG
>PLST01000170.1 GCA_003164255.1 Acidobacteriaceae bacterium
ACATGGGATAGATGCACCACTCGTCACCGGTGCGGTGGTGCTCCGCATGAAGAATGCGGTACATCACGGGATCGCGCATGTTCAGATTCGGCGAGGCCATGTCGATTTTGGCGCGGAGTACGCGCGTGCCGTCAGGGAACTCGCCGTTCTTCATGCGGACAAACAGATCAAGATTTTCCTCGACCGTACGATTGCGGTAGGGGCTGTCCTTACCGGGCTCGGTGAGCGTGCCGCGGTGCTGGCGAATTTCGTCGGCAGTGAGGTCATCGACGTAGGCCTTGCCGTCCTTGATGAGCTGGAGCGCCCACTGGTAGAGCTGGCCGAAGTAGTCTGACGCGTAGCAGAGGCGCTCCCAGTTGAAGCCGAGCCAGCGCACGTCGGCCATGATGGAGTCGACGTACTCCTGCTCTTCTTTNNAAGCGCAGGTTGGTCTTGCCGCCGTACTGGTCGGCGAGTCCGAAGTCGATACAGATGGCTTTAGCGTGGCCGATATGGAGATAGCCATTGGGTTCGGGAGGAAAGCGGGTCTGCACCTGCGCATCACCGAACTTTTTGGTGCGCACATCTTCGGCGATGATCTCGCTGAGGAAGTTGGTGGAAATCGGTACATCCTTCGGTTCTTTATTGGCTTCAGTCATAGCGGCGATCCTTATCTAATTCTAGCGGCTTGGCTCACAGCAGCGGTTGCAGATTGGCTTCGGCTTTGCGGATGCGGTCGAGGCAGACATCGCGGCCAAGCACAACCATGGTTTCAAAAAGCGGCGGCGCGTTCTTGCGTCCGCAGACGGCAACCCGGATGGGCTGGAACATGGGGCCGGCCTTTAAGCCAAGTTGTGCAGCGGCAGCGCGGAGGGCCGCGTCGAGCGAGTCGTGGTCGAAGGCCGTGGTTGCAAGAACTTCCTGCGCCAGCTTGAGGACGCGCATGGCTAAAGCGGCATCACCCTTCTGCGGAATCAACTCGGCGGGATCGTAGGGCGCGAGCTCCGGCAGAAAGAAGAAGTCGGCGGCTGCAGGGGCATCGCCCAGCAGCTTGATGCGCTCGCGGATGAGCGGCGCGACGGCAAGAGTTTTTTCAGGCGAAGCGTTGAAGCCGGCCTGCTTGAAGAATGGCGCGAGGCATTCGCTGAGCTGGTCCACGGGCAGCGCGCGAATATGTTCGGCGTTGAGCCAGACGGCCTTCGGGTCGAAAGGATCGGCATCGCTGAAATTGATTACTGCGTTGGCGCGGTTGACGCCTTCGAGAGTGAAGAGGGCGGTCAACTCGTCGATCGAGAGGAACTCGAGATCGTTCTTTGGCGACCAGCCAAGCAGGCAGAGGAAGTTGACGAAGGCCGAGGGAAGGAAGCCCGCATCGCGATAGGTGGTGACGCTAACGACCGCGCCGTGCTTGCGTTTGGAGAGCTTGGTGCCATCGGGCGCCACCAGCAAGGGGAGATGCGCGAACTGGGGCGGCTCTGCGCCGAGCGCCTCAAAGATGAGGATGTGCTTGAAGGTATTGGTCAGGTGATCCTGGCCCCGGATGATGTGGCTGATGCGGAGATCGGCATCATCGGCGCAGGAGGCAAGGTGGTACGTTGGCATTCCATCGGAACGCAGCAGCGCGAAGTCTTCCACTTCGTTGGCGAGTTTTGACTGCGCACCGTAGACGCTGTCGTTAAAGTGCAGCATGCGGGCGACACCCGAGTCTGGACTGCGGGGCACGCGATAGCGCAGCGCAAAGGGCTCGCCTGCGGCGGCGCGCCGGTCGCTCTCCTCGCGCGACATTTCGCGCATGCCGGGATTGAAAAGCCAGGCTCCCTGCGCTGATGAAGTTTTCTCGTCGCCCGCGTGCGCCGGCGTAAAGTCGCGATAGGCAAATCCCTTGGCGAAGATCTCTTCGGCCTTCTCGCGATGCAGCTGAAGGCGCTCGGACTGCTTGTATTCTTCGTCCCAGTTCAGGCCCAGCCACTTCAACCCTTCAAAGATGGATTGCACGCTCGCGTCGGTGTTGCGCTCCACATCCGTGTCGTCAAGGCGCAGCACCAGGTCGCCGCCGTTGTGGCGCGCAAAGAGCCAATTCAAGATAAAGGTACGGGCGCTGCCGACGTGCAGGAACCCGGTGGGCGAGGGAGCAAAACGGACCCGCAATGGCCGGTCGAAGGAGGAGGTTGTTTCAGGCATCGTATAAGTGACTTTCTATCTACGATGCTAGCATTCGCGCTTCCCGTTCCCGTCATCTGCTGAGACGCGCCCCGGGAGTTTCCAAAAGCCCCTAGGTCTGCGGTGGAAACGTCGGCGGTGGCGGCGGATAAGGCTGCTGCGGCTGCCAATAGGCCTGGGGCGCCGGGATCACCTTCCAGTCAGAAAAGGCAAGCACATAAATCAGCACGAGGTTGCCTAGCGGAATGACATTGAGCAGCGAAAGCCAGGGCGAAAAACCGGCCTTTTTACAAATGAACCAGTAGGGAGTGATGACGATGGCAAGAAACACCAGAATGATGACCGGCAGGATCGCCATCATGGCCATCACGATGTGTTGAATCTGTGCTGGGTCGGGGGTGGTCTGCAAGATCAGCGTAACGTTGAGCATTTGAAACGCTCCGAGGTGGGATGAAATCTCGCAGCAAAGGTACTGCCATTCCCCTCAAATCGCAACGGAAAAGTTGGCTGCTCTTGTCAGAAAAAACTCCGGCGGGTGAAGGCACACCCGCCGGAATCCTTTGAACGCCCAGGTTCGCGTGTTTATCGTTGTGTGCGCAGCAGCACCACAGGCACGGGAGCCATGGGCCGCCTTCCCGGCGAGAACGACGGATCCGTCCCATCCGGCGCAGGGCCGATGGCCGGCTTCGGTTCGTCGGAAGGTGGAATCGGGAAGGATTTGCGCGGCGGCATGTTAAACGTTCGCGTCAGTTCGATGCGGTCTCCGCTGACCTTGCCTTTGAACGCCATATTCCCGGCCTTGAAGCTGACCTGGTCGCCATCGATCGTCCCGTCCGTGAGCGGAGTCGCCTGATCTGCGCCACCGGCCCATCCGCCAGCCACGCCTTCCGCCGTTCCGCTCAGCTTGCCGCCGTCCTGCACAAGAGTGAAGATCTGCGTTGCGGCGCCTTCCTGTGGCCGCCACAAGCCGCTGACCCCCGTGCCCGCCGGCGATTTGCGCTCCCACGGCGCCACTTGTGGCCGCAGCTTGACCGCCTTTGCCGCAATGGTCACGCTGGCCGCCGTGAGTCCCGGCGACGTGGCTTCCACCGTGATGCTGCCGCCCTCTTTGGTGGACTGGATGAGCGCCATGCAGAGGCCGCTGAAGGCCTTGCGACTTGAGCCTTTGTCGGGCGCGTGGTCGGTGGGGTCGCCATTACCCACGCCGATGAGTTTGCCCGCGCCTGTCACTTTGAAGGTGACGTTGTTGTCGGTATTGGGCAGCAGCCGGTTCTGCGCATCACGAACCTCCACGGCAACCATGGCTACGTCTTCGCCGTCGGCTGCAATTTCAGCGCGGTCTACTGCCGCGGCCAGCGCAGCTGCAGCGCCGGTGGTTTCGCGCCGTACGGTCTGCGCGAGTTTTCCGTCCTTGTAGCCGCGCGCCTCAATCACGCCCGGTGCATAAGGAACGTTCCATGCCAGGTGCTGGTCTTTCTTCATCTCCTTAGTGCCCAGGCTCTGGCCGTTGACCAGCAACTCGACCTTGTCCATGTTCGAGTGCACCCACACGGCGATCAGCTTGCCTTCCATGCCCGGCCAATTCCAGTGTGGAAACAGATGCAGTACCGGTTGTGCGGTCCACCACGAACGGTAGTAGAAGAATGTGTCCTTGGGGAACCCGCACATGTCGATCACGCCGTACTGCGAACCGATGTTCGGCCAGGGGTTGGGCGAGGGCTCGCCACGATAGTCGAAGCCGGTCCAGATAAATCCGCCGGCCAGCCAGGGCCGCGCGTCGCAAAAGCGCCACCAGCCCTCAGCCGATGCACGCCCCGTGGTTGTGTACGGGTCGTACGAGCTGACATAGCCCTTTTCCGCATCGGTGACGTAGATGCCGCGCGTGCACACGGCGCTTACCGTCTCAGTGCCGATGATGGGCCGGTCAGGATGCGCCTTGTGGAAGTCTTCTGCGCCGGGATCCATATAGTTGTAGCCCACCACGTCGCAGACCTCAAGGCCGCCGGTGCCGATGGCGCCCGTGGGCGCAATTGAGACTGGGCGCGAGCCGTCGTGCAGCGTGGCCACGGCCTTCATCGCGGTGAGAATCTTTTTGCCCTTGTCGATATTCGCGGTGCCTTCTTCGTTGCCCATGGACCACATGAAGACGCTGGGGTGATTGCGGTCGCGGCACACAAGATCTTCAAACTGGCTGAGTCCCTCGGGATTGGACGACATCATGCGCGTCTCGTCGAAGACCAGCATGCCGAGTTCATCGCAGGCGTTCAACAGCTCCGGCGTTGGCGGATTGTGCGACGTGCGCATGCCGTTGCAGCCCATCTCCTGGAGCTTGCGCACGCGGTAGTACTGCACTGCGTCAGGCAGCGCCGCGCCTACGCCCGCGTGATCCTGGTGGTTGCAGGTTCCTTTCACCTTGACCGGCTTGCCGTTGAGCAGCAGCCCCTGCGATGGGTCCATTTTGATGGAACGGATGCCGAAGCGCGTTTGGTAGCTATCGACAACCTCGCCGCCCACGCGCACCTCGCTAACCAGCGTGTACAGATTCCGTTCTTCCAGCGACCACAGCCGCGGCCCGCTCACCGGTATCTGTTGCTGGCACGCAGCCTCGCTCACTGGGGAAATCTCGACGGTTGCCGTCACTGCCTTGCCTACTGCCTTGCCGTCGGGATCGAGCACAGTGGACACCACGCGCGCGCTCGCGGCCACGGGACTGTCATTCAAGAGTTCCGTCCGGATGGAAAGAGAGGCAGCGCCCGGCTTGAGCTCTGACTTTACAAACGTTCCCCACTTCTTTACGTGTACCGGGTGGGTCTTGACCAGCCACACGTGGCGATAGAGGCCCGCGCCCTCGTAAAACCATCCGTCGCTCGAAGTGGCGTCAACGCGCACCAGCAGCACGTTGCGGCCGCCGGGATTGGCAAAGTCACTCACGTCAAAACTGAAGGGATCGTACCCGCCGCTGTGCTTTCCGATGTAAAAGCCATTGAACACGACCAGCGTCTCGCGGTAGGCGCCGTCAAATTCGAGAGTAATGCGCTTGCCGTCGTCGGCCGCGTCCAGCTCAAATACGCGCCGGTACCAACCGACGCTCGTCTCAGGATAATTCCGGCCGAGCGGATAGTACCCCTTGCTCAAGAGCGCCGGGTCGTTCTTGAACTCGAGCTCAATCGCCCAGTCGTGGGGCAGATCCACCGGCTTCCAGTCGCTATCGTCGAAGCCCATGCTGCCGGCCGGCAAAAAGCTCCCGGTCTTCTGGAAGTTGCCCGACCGCCCGCTGCCAAAGCCGAGATCCTTGTCGGCATCGTTGGCATTGCCGAGGTGGAAACGCCAGCCGAAATCGAGCAACATGCGCTCGCGCTGGCCACCGGCGAGTTCCGTGGGGGCGGCGTCATTCGTGGTCGAAAGCGGCCCTGCCGTTTCGCTGGTGGCGGAGACGGCGGCCTCGAGAGGCTTCATTCCATGGGCTGCGGCCGCGGCTGGAGCCAGCAGGCCGGTCTTTAACAAGTTGCGGCGTGTAAAGGCTTTCATTTGTTCCTCCCTGAATCATGCTGCCGGCGTTCGATCAGTCAACCCGGCGCGCAGGTCTTGCTTGAAACTGTGTTTAGATTGCGCTTCGTCTCGCGAATCAGAAGACGCGACAGTATAACGCCGCGGGCCTCGCGCATGTTTTGCCGGTCAAGTGGTCCGCGCCGGCCTGCTATTTGGCTTGGAGTTTCATTCCGCCGGTGGCGGCAGGCAAAGCGCAGCTGCCCGCGCGCACCCCTTCAAGAAACTCGCCAACCGTTTTCGTGACCATGGCTTCCACAGATTCGTATCCCAATCCGTTCCCCGCAAAATTCAAGTGCGTGGCTCCGTCAATCACGCCCATCCATTGGCAATGCGACGGCAGTCCCCGCATATTCTTCCACGGCGCAAGCCGGGCCCCCGGGCCGCCCTTGAGTGACTCGTCGCGCGTCCCGGTCAGCACCAGGACGGGTTTTCTGATCCCGCTCCAGGAGTCGTTTGCAAACACCACGCCCGGCCCCTCGGGCGACAGAGCCACATAGGCGTCAAAGCGGTCTTGCGCGGCCGGTGGCGACGGCACGCCGATGGTGTTCTTCGCGCCTGCCTCCAGCATCACCGTCTCCGCGCCCATGGAGTGGCCCAGCAGCACGAGAAACGGCGCGCGGCACTGCCGATCGGCCCACTTCAGCGCCGCGTCCAAATCCAGCAGCCGCGCCTGCTCCGCATGGGGGTCTGCAACCAGGCGCGTGACGCCGGGCAGCACGCCATACTCCCGCACATCGGCAGCCAAGGCGGCGAATCCGCTCTCACGGTGGCCCATCGCCACGGTCGTGTACCCCAGCTTCGCCATGGCCTGCGCCAGGTACGCGTATCCTTCCTCTGACCCGCCGGCTCCATGCGAGATGATCGCAAGTGGAGCGCAATCCGCGCCAACGCCCTCTGTGGGATACACCAGCAGCGGAGTCTGGGCTCCATCAGCCCTGGGTACGCTGAGCCGCTGCTCAGCCGCAAGGCCAAGGCCCGGCACGCATGCGGCAGCCGCAAGCAGAATCAATGTCAATTTCTTTCGCAAACTTGAACTACGCACAATCACCTCCGCTCGGGAGAACACGGTTGAGATGATTTTCAATCACGTCAAGCGCCTTGCGCGATCGAAGTTGCGGCAGGCTGTGCGAAAGACGGCGATGCGCCGGGAGCGCATCGCGATGGGAAGGATGAGGAACATTCTGCGGGTTCAAAGACCCCACTGCCCGAGCCCCGGGCGTGATGCCCGCCCGGGAACTGGAAGCTGAGAGTCAGAAGCTACAAGACACTCCTATCCCTTGCGCCCCCGCACAGCTTCCTTGGCTTCCGCCGGGCCGGCGACCGGCACTTCCGGGATTTCGGCTTTCACGGCGCCGATATTGAGGGCTTTCCGGAGGGCGGCGTCCATTTTGGCGAAGATATCTTTGTTTTCTTTCAGGAAGGTGCGGGTGTTTTCGCGGCCCTGGCCGATGCGCTCGCCATCGTAGCTGTACCAGGCGCCCGACTTCTCAACAATATTGTTGGCAACGGCGAGATCGAGCACGTCGCCCTCGCGGCTGATGCCTTCTCCATACAGAATGTCGAACTCGGCCTCGCGGAACGGCGCTGCCACCTTGTTCTTCACAATCTTGACCTTGGTGCGGTTGCCGGTGACGGCGTCGCCTTCCTTGATGGCGGCGATGCGGCGGATGTCGACGCGGACCGAGGAGTAGAACTTGAGCGCGCGTCCGCCGGTGGTGGTTTCGGGGTTGCNNACATGACGCCGATCTTCTCGCGAATCTGATTAATAAAGATGAGGGCGGTGCGGGACTTGGAGACGCTGCCGGTGAGCTTGCGGAGGGCCTGGGACATGAGGCGTGCCTGGAGGCCCATGTGGGAATCGCCCATTTCGCCGTCAAGCTCGGCCTTGGGAACGAGGGCGGCGACGGAGTCAACGACAAGGACGTCAATGGCGCCGGACTTGACCAGGGCCTCGGTAATCTCGAGAGCCTGTTCGCCGCTATCGGGCTGGGAGACGAGGAGGTTGTCGACATCGACGCCGAGTTTTTTGGCGTAGCCGGGGTCGAGGGCGTGCTCGGCATCGACGAAGGCAGCCAAGCCTCCGGCCTTCTGTGCTTCCGCGATGATCTGCAGGCAGATGGTGGTTTTGCCCGAGGACTCAGGGCCATAGATCTCAGAGACGCGGCCACGGGGAATGCCGCCCACACCGAGCGCAGCGTCGAAGCTGATGGATCCGGTGGAGATGACCGCAATGGGCAGAAGAGCTTCCCGCGAGCCAAGGCGGACAATCGACCCTTTACCAAACTGTTTTTCGATCTGAGAAAGGGCAAGTTCTACCGCTTTTGTGCGATCGTCGGCAATGGCCATTGGGAGGACTCCTCAAAAAAGGTCGCCCAGCAGTCCATTTTGGGCCAGTTCTGGCCTGAAATGGGTCGGGCTTAAATTGAATTTCGAATGGATTGTAGCAGCGGGGGACAGACAAAGGACAGAAGAAAATAGCGAATAAAAGGAGAAAATTGATGGTCGGCACCTAATGGCTCAATTTGACGTGGAAAAGCCGTCCAGAACCCTAGCGAGCGCATCGAGACTTGGGCGCAGCATCAAATAAAATATATTGCATCAAATAATATAAATAGCATCAAATTAGACAAATTGCATCGAAGATTATATTGAGCATCATGTGAACCATATTGCATCAAAGTTGAAAATGATGCAATAATTGCATCATGAGGACAACGGTAACAATTGATGACGAAACCCATGAGTTTGTCGCCTACTATGCGCGGGCGAAAGGGATCTCTCTGGGCGCGGCGATTGACGAGCTGATTCGCAAAGCACAAACTGCGCCTCCGGCTTCCCCGCCGGAGATACTGCGGTCGCCTAACGGCCTTCCGATGTTTCCGCCGACGGGGAAGGTGCTCACCTCGGAGATGGTGAAAGCGGCTGAGGAGGAGGAGTTTGATCCCAAGAACTTTGCTTGATTTGAACGTCTTGATAGCGCTCACGGATACGGAGCACGTGCATTACAGGAAGGCACAAGAATGGTTTGATTCGTCAGATGGAAAAGAGTTGGGAGTCTGTGCACTGACAGAGTCTGGACTTGTAAGGGTAACGACCAATCCGTCTGCGCGCAATCCGCCACATTCTTTCGAAAAAGCGGCGGCAGTTCTGGCAGACCTTGCCAGGCGTCCCGGCTATCGCTTCTGGCCGATTACGGACAGTTGGGCGGCGCTGACGGCGCCGTTTGCCGATCGCATCTTCGGGCATCAGCAGGTGACGGACGCGTATCTGCTGGGGTTGGCGATCAAGGAAGATGGAGTCCTGGTGACCTTTGANNNTGCTTACGGAAAGCGCGGAAGTCGGCTTCGCTGGCCCAGCGGTCGATGGTGAGGTAGTTGCCTGGGATGTAGGCGTCACGGAGCAGCTCGGTGCCGAGGTAGTGGGACGAGGTGCGGAAGAGTTTGGCCCATGCGCCTTCAGGCCCGTAAGCGGCTTCAAAGCCTGCGATTTTATCTTCGGCAATTTCGAACTGCCAAACCACGACAAACATGCAGTAGCCCCAATCCTGTCTTAATGGTAGCGCATCGGCGGTTTGGCGGAGTTGGCGGCTGTGGTGCGCATTCAGGCGCGGGAGAACCATGAGTTCTACACGAAGCCTGCGTCAACCACGTAGCTCTGGTTGGTAATGGCGCTTGAGTCGTCAGCGGCGAGGAAGAGGATGAGGCGCGCCACTTCTTCCGGCTCAATCTGGTGAGGAAGGGCCTGGCGGCTGCGAATGTTCTCAAGATACTCGGGGGTATACCAGAGGCGGCGCTGGCGTTCAGTGGCGATGGCGCCGGGGAGCACGGCGTTGACGCGGATGTTGCTGGCGCCGCACTCGTGAGCGAAGGCGCGCGTGAGCCCGACGATGGCGGCCTTGGCCGTGTTGTAGATCGGCATGTTGAGGTTGGGGATCATCCAGGCGATGGAGCTCATATTAATGATGGAGCCGCGGCCGGCCTTGCGCATGGCAGGCAGCACGGCCTGGATGGTGAAGAAGTGCGGACGCAGATTGGTGGCAAGGGAGTGCTCCCAGAAATCGGGGGTGACCTCTTCAATGGAATGGCGCTGGTCGTTGGCGGCGTTGTTGACCAGGACGTCGATAGTGGCGTGGGTGGCGAGGACCTGATGGACAGCCGCTTTGAGCGCGTCGAGATCGGTGATGTCGCAATGAATGTAGTGCGGCTTCGGGCAACCTTCCGACGCAAGTGAGTCGACGAGTTGTTGTGCAGGTTCGTCCTGCACATCGACAAAGGTAACTCGCGAGCCCTGGCGCGCAAAGTGGGCGACGACGGATGCGCCTATGCCGGTAGCGCCGCCGGTGATGAGGACGACGCGTTCTTTGAGACTGGGATAAGTGGCGTACTGGGAATTTTCCATTTCGTGTCGCTTCCTGGTTTGTTTAAGGTGTTTGCCAAAGACAACAAGTCAGGCCCGGACCGCAGGGCGAATCAAGCCAATATTCATCACAAAAACTCCCACCGCCGTGGTCGTTTGTTCGAAGGTGAAGAAGACCAAAACAGCGGCGGGAAGACGCGTGGAGATTGACTTGTCGACAGACGGGCGCAATTATACGCCGCACAGGAAAAGGCGCGCCGCGCGGCCCAGGACCGGCCCTGAAAAAGAGACGAGAACAAGCCCTGGAAACAGGCAATAACGGGCTCAGAAAAGTGGCAAAAAGAGACCGGGCCTAGCAGTCCCATATATTGGTATTTAATACTCTATCCTGATATACACGCGGCCTTGCTCAGGTGCATACTTGTCAGTAGGCCGTCCACTTTGAGGGGCACCGTTCCCCGCAGGTTCCCTCTGTTCCGTACCGGCCATTACACTTGCACTGGTGAATCGTTTCAGGCGATCGCAAGAAAAATGCGAACTGAAAACGATGGACAAAAGACGCGACGACGTTGCGCACGTATGAAGGCTCAGACCTCCGGAGCCTGGTGTGCAAGGCAATGAACTGAACCATACAAGAACAGAACTCATTGAGAGGGATTCATGACAGTTGCTGCTCGCTATCCGGGCATTCGCATCACAGCCAACGGAAACCAGCTGGTCTCGTACCACACCGAGACGCGAATTGCCGACGCCGGCGTGTTCTATCCGATTACGCCTTCCACAGAGGGCGGCGAACTGTTCCAGCAGGCTTATGCTGAGGGCCACCTGAATGTGTTCGGCAACAACACGATCGCCATTGAGACCGAGGGCGAGCATGCGGCGCAAGGCGGCGCAATTGCCCACTCGGTTTGCGGCAAGCGCGTTGTCAACTTCACCTCGGGCCAGGGCGTGGTCTACGGCGTGGAGCAGTATTACCACGCGCCCGGCAAGGGTTCCACCATGGTGCTTGAAGTGGGCGCGCGCGCCCTTACCAAGCATGCCTTGAATGTGCACTGCGGGCACGACGATATCTATGGCGCGCTGGACACGGGCTGGATCATGCTGTTCGGCAAAGACGCGCAGCAGGCGGCTGACCAGGCATTGATTTTGCGCCGCGTGACCGAGCTGAGCCTGACGCCCGGCATGAACATCATGGACGGCTTCCTGACGACGCACCTTGAGCGTACCTTCTACAAGCATGAGTCGGAGCTGATCCGCGAGTACCTTGGCGCTCCCGACGACATCATTGATTGCCCCACCCCAGCGCAGCGCACCCTGTTCGGGCCGACGCGCCGCCGCGTTCCAAAGATGATGGACCTGGCCAACCCCGTTTTGCTCGGGCCCGTGCAGAACCAGGAACACTACATGAATGGCGTGGTGGCGCGGCGCAACAACTTCACCGAGCCGATTCTGGAGTTCCTTGAGGCCGCATACAAGGATTTCGGCGAGCTGACGGGCCGCAAGTACGGGTTGCTCACCGAGTACAAGACCGAAGATGCCGACACCGTATTTGTGTCACTCGGTTCGGCTGCGGAGAACATTGAGGCTGCGGTCGATTACCTGCGCGAGACACGCGGCGTCAAGGTCGGCTCCATCCACGTCAACGTC
>PLST01000556.1:0-4859 GCA_003164255.1 Acidobacteriaceae bacterium
GGGTGGGAGAGAAGGTGTGCGTGAAGCCGAGGAGGAATTGCGAATTGTGCTCGCCGGCGCCGGAGTTTCCGCCCTGCAGGCTGTCGTTGCCCACGGTCGCGTTGGGGCCGTAGAAGGCCCGCAGCCACGTGAAGCGAATGCTGTTGTTGTCGTTGAAGCGATGATCCGCGCGCAATGAAATACGCTCGACCTGGCTGGTGTAGGGCACGTTTTCAAACGTGTTGGTGCCGGTTCCGCTGGCGGTCGGCGTGGGCATGAGCTTGTTCATCAGTGCCACTGACACCGGGTTGAGTCCAGACGAAATGACGTTGCCTGCAAATTTTGTTCCGGTGGCGGGGTTGAAGATGCAGGTGTATGCCGATCCCTTAGCGCAATTGCCGCTGGAGTCGAGGAACTCGCTGAAGTCGCCCGAGCGCATTTTCGTTGTGGGCTCTTGCGTGGATTTTGGCGAAGACTGGGTCAGATGGAAGCCCTCGTAGGCAAAGAAGAAGAAGGAGCGATCCTTGCCGTTGTAAACATTTGGGATCCAGATGGGGCCGGAGAAATTGCCGCCGTATTCATTGCGTTCATAGGGTGGGCGCCGCGTGCTGCCGTTGAAGTAAGGCTTTGCCGAAGTGCCCTTGGAGCGATTGAACTCAAACAACTCACCATGGAAAGCATTGGCGCCGCTGGACGAAACCACGATTACCTGGGTGGGCTCGTTGAACTCTGCCGGTGCGCCCGTGGCCAGCACCTTGAACTGCGAGAGGGCATCGAGTGAAGGAATCTCGGGCTCGCCGCGCTGCAGGGTAACTTCCTTGTTGATGACGCCGTCAAAGCTCACGCCAAGACCACCGTAGGCGTTGCGGCTTCCAGTGCCAGCGGCAAATGTCAAACCGCGGGTTGCCATCTGATCCTGCGCGCCCACGCCCTGCATGCCCGGCGCCAGGGCAATAAGGCCCATGACGCTCAAGCGGCCGTTCAATGGCGTGTTCTGAATGGCCTGCGCGTCGATGACCTGGCCTACCGACGAATCTTCGGTCTGGATCACGGGCCCTGTGCTGGTGACTTCGACACTCTCTGCCTGTGAACCAACCGTGAGCTGAATATTGATGAGCGCCACCTGATCGATGACCAGCGTGATGCCCTTCTGCTCGGCTGCCTTGAAGCCGGCCTTTTCAACCTTGACGGTGTAAGCGCCGGGCTGAAGTTGAGTGACGGTGTAGGTGCCGGCATCGGAAGTGACAACGCTGCGCGCTTCGTTGGTTGCGGTCTGGCGAACGGTTACGCTCGCTCCGCCAATGACCGCACCGCTGGGGTCGCTGACCGTGCCCGTAATTGTGCCGGTAATGCCCTGAGCTGACAAATTCGGCGTCGCGGCAAGCGCGATCAACAACACAAATCCGGCCAACAGAGTCGCGAATCTCGTGAATAAGGCGGATTCGAGTAACCTTGGCTTCCAGCAGAATCCTGGCATCTCCAAAATTGAGTTCATACGTTCTCCTTTTGCAGCGGTTGTTGAGGACCTGAGTTCGGGGATTGGCTCGGACGCCGGCGCAGAGCCGATATGAACGTGAGCCAGTGCAGTTTGAAAGTACTCATGAAGGGTGCTTGCGACCCTTTGCAAGCGGCAAGTCAATTTACAGTAAGAGTCGCGCGTAGGTATTTTGCCCTTGCAAGCGGGCTGCTGCGCGCATTCACGCGATATTCAGCAAGGAAGGAACCGCATCGGAAATCTACAAGGGTTGGTAGATACCCTCTTTGAAAAATGCTTTTCCATATGCGTGTTCGCCTGCCCAGGATCGAATGAACCCGTGTCGAATTTATGGCTTGAGGGTCTGGCTGAGATTCCTGCAATGGGGAGCAGCCCTGTGAATAGGGACAGGCGCCGCACTCTTGGTCCTTGATCCCGGAGGAAAGTGAAGAAACCACGCAATTGTTGTCATTCTTACCTGTAAATCGTCTAAAATTCTAACTGTAAGGACCAATGGATGATGGCTTTTTAAAGCACTTGTCCGCCAATCGTTGCGCGTGACCAAAGTCTGCACCGCAGGGGCGCCATGAACAAGCCCGTATCTGAGCCGGCTCTGCTTCAAGAGGAACAGCCCTACTCCGAGGCATGCTGGGCCCTTCTGGAGCGCATTCTGGCGAGCTCGCAGTTGCGGCGCGCGGCACGGCTGCGCGAATTTCTGCTGTTTGTGGGCCAGCGCTCCATCAAAGATGGCCTTGACCAGATTCACGAGCAGGAGATTGGCGCCAAAGTCTTTGGTCGCCCGCCGGATTACGACACCAGCCTTGACAATATTGTTCGCGTGAATGCTTCGGAGTTGCGCAAACGCATCGAAGATTACTTTGTGACCGACGGCGCGGGCGAAGCGCTGGTGATGGAGATCCCGCGAGGCAGTTACAAGCCGGTCTTCAGGCCGCGCACCGTATTGCCGGGTGTTGAACCGCGCGTTGATCTGCACCCTGAGCCGCCTGAGGCTGTTGAGAGTGCGGCACCCGCAGCGCCAGCGAAAGAAGCATTGCAGACAACGGCCCCGACCCGCAGAACTCGGGACGGCAGGCTCCTTGTTGTGATGTCGTTGGTGATTGTGGCGCTGGCGGCAGGTTGCCTGTCGTTGTGGCGCGAGAATCATGCACTGCGCCGGTCACTGGACAGCAATGCAGCGCAAGGCACGCCGGTGACTAATGCGTTCTGGTTAGAGTTTCTGAGCGCGCGGCCGAACACCGACATCGTTCTTGCTGACACATCGTTCGCGCTGATCGAAGACATCACCAAGCGTTCGATTCCCCTGAGCGAATACTTGACCCGCAATTTTGTGAACACGGTTCAGACTCCGACTCTGAGCCCAGACAGGCGCGCCGACCTGCAAATGATCATGCAGCGGAATAACGGCAGCCTGGGAGACTTTCGCGCGGCGCAGCGCGTGCTGGCGCTGGATCCTCCGGGCAAGAACTTCCACGTATACTCGGCGCGGGACTACACGCCGGCGCTGGTCAAGCAGGACAATATCATTCTGATCGGCGCGCGAAAATCGAATCCATGGGTGGACCTGTTCGCAGGAAGTTTGACCTTCACCGCCGAATACGACACGGATCGCCAGCGCGACTTCATCCGCAACAAGGCGCCGGCCGCTGGTGAACGGGCACGCTATGAAGCGATGCCCTTGCCCTCGACCGGCGGCTACTGCGTGATTTCGTATCTGCCCAATCCGCAGCAATCGGGCAAGGTTCTGATTCTGGCCGGCACTGATTCGGCCGCCACTGAAGGCGCGGGAGACTTTCTTACCTCTGAAGATCAGTTGTCGCGCTTTGAAAAGTTGCTGCATGTGACTACGCTTCCCTATTTTGAGCTGGTGCTGAAGACCACAAATTTGAACGGCACGCCGATTGATGCGCAGATTGTGGCGTATCGCACCTATCCCGGCGCACACTAGCTTCGTGCTCCACCAGCATTTTCATGGCCGGATTGCGGAATGAACTTGCCCGGCGACTCCCCAACCAGCGAAAGTAAAGAAAGTATGGCTAAGGCATTTCGCTCGACCAAGGTACTGACGCCCGAGGGCCTGAGGCCTGCGACGCTGCTGGTGGAGAACGGGCGCGTATCGAGCGTGGTTGATTGGGATCAGCCCGTGCTCGGAAGCGACCTGCGCGATTTTGGTGACCTTGTGCTTTTGCCTGGCCTGGTGGATTCGCATGTGCACATCAACGAGCCCGGACGCACGGAGTGGGAAGGCTTCAAGACCGCAACGCAGGCTGCGGCCGCGGGCGGCGTTACCACGCTGGTGGACATGCCGCTGAACTGCGTTCCTGAAACGATCGATGAGGCCGCGCTGGAAGCGAAAAGGAAAGCAGCCCGTGGGCAGGCCTGGGTTGACTGGGCAGCCTGGGGTGGCGTGGTGCGCGGCAATGCGGAACAGTTGCCGGCACTCATCCGCTCGGGTGTTCCAGGCTTCAAATGTTTTCTGATTCATTCAGGGATCGACGGCTTTGCCTGGGTGGATGAAGCCGAGCTGCGGTTGGCGCTGGGCAAGTTGCGCGGCAGTGGACTCCCGCTGCTGGTTCACGCAGAAGTTGCAGGCCCGGTGAACGCGGCGACTGAAGCGCTGAATGCCGCGCATGCCGACTGGCGCAAATACTCCACGTATCTTGCTTCGCGCCCGGATGCGGCGGAGCTCGAAGCGATTGCATTGCTGATCCGGTTGGCCGAGGAGTTCAACACGCCGATCCACATCGTTCACCTGGCCAGCGCAAAGGCGCTGCCTATGCTGGCAGATGCGCGGAGGCGCGGTTTGCCGATCACCGTGGAGACCTGCGCACAGTATTTATGGTTTGCCGCCGAAGAACTTCCCGACGGAGCGACGGAGTACAAATGCGCGCCGCCCATCCGCGACGCGGCGAATCGCGAGGCGTTGTGGAATGCGCTTGAAACGGGCCTGATCGACATGGTGACGACGGATCACTCGCCGTGCCCTCCGGCCATGAAGCAGCGAGAGACGGGACGGTGGGATCTTGCCTGGGGCGGCATTGCGAGTCTTGGCCTTGCTCTTCCCGTGCTGTGGACGGGCATGAACCGGCGCGCTTTGGGCATTGAGAAAATTGGCGAGTGGATGGCCGCTGCGCCTGCAAAGCTGGCCGGACTCACCGGCCGGAAAGGGACACTCGCTCCAGGCGCCGATGCGGATTTTGTGGTGTTCAACCCTGACGCGCATTGGACGGTTGAAGGCAAGGACCTGCATTTTCGCCACAAGCTTTCGCCGTACGTTGGCGCAAAGCTGCGCGGTCAGGTTGTGGAGACGTGGCTCGCCGGCGAGCGGATCTATGGCGCCGATGGTTTTTCCGCCGAGGCGCGCGGACGAGAGTTGGTGCGCTCGTGA
>PLST01000556.1:4871-7783 GCA_003164255.1 Acidobacteriaceae bacterium
CTTCGCGGGCTTTGGCAATCGCAGAATGCAAGTGGCAAGCGGCTGGTAATGGGCTCGCACATCGACACCGTTCCGGACGCGGGCGCCTACGACGGCGTGCTGGGCGTGGTCGTCGCGCTTGAGTGGGTTCGGATTGCGAAAGAACTGAAGTTTCCGATCAACATTGAAGTGATTGCGTTCTCTGAAGAGGAGGGCGTGCGCTTTGGTGTGCCGTTTATCGGCAGCCGCGCCGTTGCCGGGCGTTTTGATGAGGATATTCTCGAGGCGAAAGATTCTGATGGCGTCACGCTTGAAGCTGCCATTCGCGCTTTTGGGCTGGATCCCGGCCTGATCGGCAAAGCAGAGTTGGATAAGGATGCAGTGGGCTTTGTCGAGGTCCACATCGAGCAGGGCCCGGTGCTGGAATCGGAATCGTTGAGCGTCGCTNNACGCCAATCATGCCGGCACAACGCCCATGCGTCTTCGCCACGACGCTCTTGCCGCTGCCGCCGAATGGATCGCCAAGGTCGAAACGCTGGCACTGGCGACCGACGGACTGGTTGCGACAGTTGGCAAAGTAGTGGTTGAGCCCAATGCCGGCAATGTCGTTCCCGGAGCGGTCAAGGTGAGCCTGGACGTGCGCCACGCAATCGATTCAACGCGCAAGGAAGCCATTGAGAAGCTGATCGAAAGCGCGGATGCAATTGCCGCGCGACGGTCGCTCACGGTGAAGCGCACACGCCAAATGGATCAGCCTGCGGTGCCAATGGACGAGCGGCTGACCTCTTTTCTCGCCGATGCGATTGAGGCCATCGGCTTGCCGGTGAAAATGATGTCAAGCGGCGCCGGGCATGACGCCATGGTGATGGCCGCGCGCGTACCCACAGCAATGCTCTTTCTTCGCAGTCCGGGCGGCATCAGCCATCATCCGGCTGAGGCCGTGCTTGAAGGAGACGTAGAGGCATCGCTCGGCGTGGGCCGCAAATTTCTTGAGCGGCTGGCGGCGGAGATTCGCTAGAATCGAACAACGCAATTGTCAGCGAGGTAATGCATGCAACATCTGGGAGCAACACGAAGCAGCCTGAGGCCCGATCACCTGCTTCAAACACCGGATACCTTCATACGCACGCCGCTTCCCGGTGCGCAGGGAGTTGAGTTTGTGATTCATGCCGCGCCGCGGCTGGGCGCGCGGTTCACGCAGATGACGGCTGAGTTTGCGTCCAAGGGAACGCTTGGCCCTACGCCGGCACAACGCTTTCTATTCGTGCTTTCCGGCAAGCTGGAAGTGAAAGCGGGCGGCAAAACGCACGTCCTCGCGCCGAATGGATATGCGTATCTTCCGCAAGGCACGCCTCACACCGTGCGAGCGCTGNNCTGATGGGCGACAAGGCCTTGCGGGTTCGCTCCATGATGCCCGATGGACCGCCATACGACTTCGCCGTCAATACGATGACCTACGATCCTGGCGCGGCGCTCAGCATGGTTGAAGTTCACGTGATGGAACACGGTCTGCTGATGCTCGAAGGTGGCGGCATCTACAAGCTCAGTGACTCATGGTATCCGGTCGAAGCAGGCGACTTCATCTGGATGGGCCCGTATTGTCCGCAATGGTTTGGAGCGCTGGGCAAGCGGCCCGCAAAGTATCTCATCTACAAAGACTGGCGCAGACATCCACTGGGAGCGTAATCGATGACCGATAAACCGGACCTCTCCATCGACGGACTCATCGCGGAATTATTGGCGTTGGGACTGATCTCGGAGGCCGAACCTCCGGTGGTGACGCGCGTTGTGTTCAGCGAAGCAGATATGCGCGCGCGCGCCTACGTACGGCGGCTTTGCGAAGACGCCGGGCTCACAGTGACTCACGATGCGATCGGCAATACATTTGCCCGCTGGCAGGGCAGCGACGCGAGTCTTGCGCCTGTAGGCACCGGGTCGCACATCGATGCCATCCCCAACGCAGGACTCTATGACGGATGCGTGGGCGTGCTGGGAGGACTCGAAGCGATTCGTGTTTTGCAGAAGCTTGGCTTCAAGCCGCGCCGATCGATCGAGCTGGTGATCTTTACGGCCGAGGAGCCGACGCGCTTCGGCATCGGCTGCCTGGGCAGCCGCATGATGGCCGATGTGCTCACGCCGGCGCAGGCCGTCGCCTTGCGCGATAAGGAAGGCCACGGGCTTGAAGAGTTGCGTGCAGCCGCGGGCTTCAGCGGGCAACTGGAATCGGTAAAAGTTGCCAAAGGTCGCTTTCACCAGTTTGTCGAGTTGCATATCGAACAGGGCCCCTACCTTGAAGCGGAAGGAATTGACGTTGGCCTGGTGACGCATATCGCCGCGCCGGCGAGCTTGCGCATCCTGATCGAAGGCGAAGGCGGACATGCGGGCGGCAAGCTGATGCCGGGCCGCAAGGATTCGCTCGCCGCCGCGGCGGAGTTGATCCTGGCGCTCGAGGCCGCGGCCAAATCCACCGGCGCCATTGACACCGTGGGCACTGTGGGCGTGTGCGAAGTGTTCCCAGGCGCGGTCAACAGCATTCCTTCGCGCGTGCGGCTTGAGACCGACATCCGCGACACCGATCGCGCGCGACGCGACAGCGTGCTCGATGCGCTGAGGCAAAAATGCGTGTCCGTCGCGGCGGCGCGCGGCGTAACCATCACCACGGAGCTCGTCAACGCCGATCCGCCGACCGTTTGCGATCCGGCGATTCTTGCCGCGCTTGAGGCTTCCGCAATCGAGGCCGGCAAGACGTACAAGAAGATGGTGGCCCGGGCCTATCATGATTCGTCGTTCGTCTCCTGTGTTGCGCCCACGGCCATGCTGTTTATTCCCTGCCGCGGCGGCGTGAGCCACAGGCCGGACGAGTACTCTTCTCCGGAGTGGATCGGCAGCGGCGTGCACGTGCTGGCAAGGACGCTTGCAAAACTGGCCGGATA
>PLST01000329.1:0-124 GCA_003164255.1 Acidobacteriaceae bacterium
CCATCCAGTTCAGCGTAAATAATTCGCCATTCGCAGGCCGCGAGGGCCAATACGTCACAAGCCGCAACCTGCGCGAGCGCTTGGAAAAGGAATTGCTGACGAACGTGAGCATCCGGGTTGAAGA
>PLST01000329.1:213-6972 GCA_003164255.1 Acidobacteriaceae bacterium
CGCATGGAATTTCGCGTACCCAGCCGTGGACTTATCGGCTTGAGGAGCGAGATGCTGACGGAGACGCGTGGAACGATCGTGATGAACGCGCTGTTCGACGGCTACATGCCATACCAGGGCGAAATCCCCCAGCGGCCCACGGGCGCGTTGATTTCTGATCGCCAAGGCACGACCACAACCTATTCATTGAACGGACTGCAGGAGCGCGGGAGCCTGTTCGTGAGCGCAGGCGTTGAAGTCTATGAGGGCATGATCGTTGGTGAGCACTCGCGCGACAACGATCTCGATGTGAATGTGGTCCGCGAAAAGAAGATGACCAACATGCGCGCTTCAAGCGCCGATGAGGCCATCCGGCTGGTGCCGGTGAGGGCTCTCAACCTGGAGCAGGCAATCGAGTTTATTGCTGAGGATGAAATGGTCGAGGTTACGCCCAAATCGCTGCGGTTGCGGAAGAGAATATTGCAACAGAACCGCCGGCCCAAACGTTGGGAAAAAGGGGAACAGCAGTAAGAGCTGTTTTCGATCCATCCTCAAAGGCGATCCCGGGGCCTTTCATGAGCCAAACGATCCTTACCGAGCGGCTTCTGCTGAGGCGATGGCGCGACGAAGATCGCCTGCCGTTCAGCAAGATCAATGCCGATCCGCGTGTGATGGAATTCATGCCGGCGTGCCTGTCCCCTGTAGAGTCAGATGCCCTGATTGCACGCATTGAAGATCATTTCGACGTCAACGGCTTTGGGCCATTCGCGGTTGAATTGTTGGAGAGCAAGTCTCTGGTTGGTTTTGTGGGACTCTTCATTCCGTCCTTCGAGGCTCACTTTATGCCAGCCGTGGAAATCGGCTGGCGTCTCGCGGCTGATCAGTGGAGGCGAGGACTTGCCTGCGAAGGAGCGCGGGCGGTGCTTCGCCAAGGCTTCGAGACGCTTGGCCTTGATAGCGTTGTTTCGTTTACCGTGCCGGCGAATTTACGCTCTCGTCGTGTGATGGAAAAGATCGGAATGACTCACGATCCCGCAGATGACTTCGATCATCCCAAATTGCTTGAAGGCCATACGCTTCGACGTCATGTGCTATATCGGCTGAGTTCACCGCGCTAGAGACGCCGCTTCGCTTCCAGAACCCGGTCCAGCGCTTCCTCTGCAGTCGATCCCGTCGCAGACAAATGTCCCATCTTTCTGCCCGCGCGTGGTGCGTGCTTCTCATAGAGGTGCAGGCGGACCCCGGGTACAGCAAGCGCGGCGGCAAAGTCCGGTTCGCGATTGAGCCAGACTTCGCCAAGCAGATTGACGATCGCGGCGGGCGTGATCAACTCGGTTGAACCGAGCGGAAGATTGCAGACAGCACGCACCATTTGTTCGAACTGGCTTGTAACGCATCCGCGTTCACTTTGGTGATAGCTGTTGTGGGGCCTAGGGGCAAGTTCATTAACGAGCAACCCGCCCTGCCGGGTAACAAAAAGCTCCACGCAAAGCAATCCCTCAATGCCAAGCTTTGCAATGATGGCCGCTGCCAGTGCTTCGGCGCGCAGTTCAAGCTCAGCGGGAATGCCGGCTGGCAGCACGCTCCACGACAGGATCTGATTTTCATGGTGATTACGCGCAGCCGGGTAACTGCGCACCTCGCCAGAAGGATTGCGCGCGGCCATTACGCTGATTTCAAAATCCAGATCGAGGGCCTGTTCAGCCACTGCGGGTCGGGCGCCAATACTCTGCCACGCCGCATGAACGGACTCTTCAGTAGCAGCTGAGTCAAGGCCGATGCGTGCCTGACCACGTCCGTCGTAGCCGCCGCGCCCGATTTTCAAGAACACACGTCCGCCCAGCGCCGCAACGGCGTCTTGCAATTCCGCGTCGCTGCGCACAACTCGAAACGGGCCGACAGGAAAACCAGCATCTGCGAGCCATGTCTTTTGGAGGATCTTGTCCTGGATGATGCGGATCGGTTCCACGCCCGGTCGCAGTGGCGCGATGCGCGCAACCTGTTCGAGTGCGTCCACGCCAATCTGTTCAATTTCGAGCGTGACGGCATCCGCTCCGGTAGCCAACCGACGCGCCGCATCAACATCGTCCCATCTCCCGACGATGGACTCATCCACGACGTGGCTTGCTGGACACCTTTGTTCAGGGTCCATGACGCGCACGTGATAGCCCATGGTGCGCGCGGCCATTGCCGTCATGCGCCCCAACTGCCCGCCGCCCAGAATCGCCAGGAGTCCGCCTGGCCGGATGATCGTTGGCGGTTTTGCCTCAATTGATTCGGGAACGCCGCTCACCCCGGCTGCTCCTCAGAAATCGTTTGACTAAGCACTTCCTGTGTGCGAGCTGAGCGCCAGGCCGAAAGCCGATCCCAGAGGGCGGCATCCGTTCCAGCCAGAATCTCGGCAGCGAGCAATGCTGCATTGGCCGCTCCTGCTTTGCCAATAGCCAGCGTTCCAACAGGCACGCCCTTGGGCATTTGCACGATTGACAGAAGTGAGTCCATTCCGTTCAGCTGTGTCGCCGCCACTGGCACTCCCAGAACTGGAACCAATGTCTTGGCCGCCAACATGCCAGGCAGGTGCGCCGCGCCGCCGGCTCCGGCGATGATTACGCGCAGTCCCCGTTCCCGAGCCGTCCCGGCGTACTCAAACAGCCAATCTGGCGTCCGATGCGCACTCACGACCTTTGCTTCACACGGAATATTCAGGAGGCGCAGGATTTCGACGGCCGCCGAGAGCACTTCGTAGTCGCTCTTGCTGCCCATCACTACGCCCACTAACGGCTTTTCATTCATAGGGGTGATTATACGAGGCGGCCCCAGCCGTTAATGACGATGCCAGGTCTCGAGGGCCACTTCAATGACCGCAATGACCACGCTCGCCGCGGCCAGGAACCCTTTCGCGCGTTGCCAGTTCTGCTCGTGGCGCTCCAGGCGCCGTTCGAGCTCTGCGATGCGCCCACCGTTGCCGTCGCCCATCAGGCCGGTCATCTGCGTCTTCAATACGCTCAGATCGCTGAGCACCTGTGCTTCGAATTCATTCATCATCCGCATCCGCAGGACTCCATTCGTCCATTTGCTCACAAAAAAGTGCAGCTTATGAACCCAGCGGCAAGTTGATGAATAATGCCGTTGAGAACTCCGAGTAATTAGGGGGTGTCGAGTCGTCATACATCCTTATATAGAAACGATCGTTGGCCGACTCTCTCGCGAACGTGAGGTTTGGCAAGCTTGCCCTTGCCACCAATCCAGGATCCTCTCCTGGCATGAAAGCAGAGTCTCGTGTTCGAATTTCAAAACCGCCGCCACTTGGCGGGGTTATTCCCGTGCTGATCCCGACTGTGCTTCCATTCAGTGTTGTTACCGTCATACTGGTCAAATTTGCGAGCACATTTGGAGCAATTGGCGCCGGCAACCAGGTATCTTCAGGAACCGTTAAGCTGGTCTTGATGGCGAGATCCTCGGCCCAGTCGTTGGCAAATGCAATTGCATAGTCCACAAGGTCTGGGCAACTCGCGCTGTAAGTCACCTTCACTGTGCGAACAACGACCTGAGCGTTAAGGTCAGCCGAGGGTGCGTTCAAAAGCAGCGCGTCGCCCGGCCACACATCAGCAGCAAAGCTGGCCCGCGATCCTGCGTAATTCCCGCTCCAAAGTGCACTGACCCCCGCTGCTGTCTGCTCCATCATTAGCGCCGCATTGCGACAGTCTGCAGAGCAACGCGCCGGCGGATCAATGACCGAACCTATCCACGTTGCTACCGATGGCAACCCTGCTTGCGACAATGACTGCTGGCTCGCCGCATTCACCTGGCGACCCACAGCTCTGCCAACGGTCCGGTAATTTACCGCGATCTGCTCTCCCGCCACGGGCGCAAATCCCGTGTAGAACACAACCTTTCCCGTGCGCTCAAGATGACACTCGGCGGCTTCAGCCGTTGTCCCAAGCCGACGCGTATAGGGGGCGCCGCTGGGAGGTGTGCTCACGACCCAGCCAGAGCCAAGATTCGTCAAGTTGAACGCGCGCATACTTCCAGAAAGATTCAGGCTGCTGGCGACTACAACTGTGCATACGCCAGGCATGTTTGCGATTGAGCCGTCGTAAAGAATAACTGGAATTGAACCCACTCCGTTAGCGAACTGCTGGACCTCAAGTTGTAGCTTCCCTGGGCCCAAATTCCATTCACCGCCCGCGGAGATCTGACCGCTGTCTCCGCAGGACCGATAGATCGCCAATGCCCTGAAGCTTTCCGGGCAATGTGCTCTTATGCGGAGCGTGTACTGGTTGGCTGGGTTAATAGCGATTGTCGTGCCGGCACGGGTTCCCTGGATCAATGGCTGTAGACTTACGGCGCCAGTTCCCTGCTGTGCGCTCACTTGAAAACCCACGGTACAGCCGGCCGATTCCGCCCCTCCGTCAAAGAGGCCGGCTAGAATGCCGGCGCTGCCGGGGGAGAGCGTTACACCAACTGCTTCAAGCAACAGCGTCCCGCCCATTTCAACTGGGTCCAGCCAGCTAAGCACCGTCTGTCCATCGATCCCATTGCCGCCGCTCATCGCCAGCCCCCCAGCTCCAAGCGACAAATAGCCCTGCCCTCCGGTTTCGCTCCAGACGTGCGGATCGATCATCGACTCGTTGAAGAGCTCGCTTATGATCGTGGACTTCGATGCGGCAGGGAAATACGGGTCTTCGGCAAGATAAAACTGGGTTGTCAGACCGTCGCCCTGAAAATACTCGGTGACATAGGCAACTGGCTCAAGCGCTCCGCAAACAGTAACGTCGTTTGTCAATGCGCGTTTTACGCTTGCGGTAAGCGTCAGATTTGCCAGGCTCAGGCTGCCGTCACTCTCATTGAGAGCGTGCACTATCGATTGCACAGGAGAAAGGGTGAGCGCTCCATTCAATGCGCGATATGCGGCACGTGCCTGGTTTGCAACGTGTCCGGCGCTCTTGCTCCACGGTGCACCAGGGCTTGGAACAAAGTTACTCACCGTTGCCCCGAGCGAGAGTCCCCGTGTCAGCAGTGCTGTTGATCCACTGTGCGTCACTAGCGAAGCCACCAATGCCCCCGCGGCCACACCTGTTGCCCCAGTGCTCGGAGGCATAAGTAATTGGTCGAGCAAGATCTCATCACTCACAGCCTGAATCGCTGTCCGGTAGCGAGGACCTTCGAGCCCCATTCCGGCGTATTCAGGAAGAGGACTCACCGCGATATAGCCAGTGAAGTAGGGTGTGCCGTCGTCGCCGGTTACTGCCACGGATTGATTGCGCGAAGGTGTAGCCAGGCTTCCGTTGGCTGGCAAGCACAGCCATAGCTGACATATTGAGGGTTCGTTTAATTTGCGCTCAATGGTAAGCGGATGAGCCGCGTCGAGTGCGGCAGAGTAGTTCTGTCCTTGGATCGTGATCTTCATGAAATCTCTCTAACGGAATAACTCATCGCGTCTTGTGGCCTAAACAAGCGCATTGGTTGCGGGCAGAAAGCTGCGATAACATACCACCCGTTCCCCATCCAATGGATCGGTAACAGGTAGCGCCAAGAAATGTCCGTTAAGGAACACTTTGGATTGCCCGCTCTTGTTCTTTGCATCCAGTGGGATTAGCGATTCCTCCGCACCGATCGCTGTTTGCAGTCGTGGGTAGTGATAAAAGATCCGTTCCCCCTGGCTGCCCTGCAGGACAAAAAGCCCAGACCACTCCTGGTAAAAGCTGCCGCCTTCTCGATCGACAAACCCAGTCGCTGCCTGGAGTTTTGCGCCCAATGCCGGCGTACCGCCCGGTAACGGCTCGGCCAAAGTCAGCCCGGTCTGGCTCACCTGAGAAACCAGTGCAACATTGAAGGTGACCCGTCGAATGTAGTCCACATCCGTCAGGGCTTGCCGCACAAACGCACCCGCAACCGGTGTCCCCACAAATCCGGTTTGTCCTGTGTAGTCCACATCGAGCGCGACCATTGAGCCCGGCGTAAATCGAGCCGCATCGGCGCTCGTCAGCAAAATGGATGTCGCGGTCGATCCGGTTTGCGGAGAAACTGCTGTCGCTGCCTGTGCACCATCGGCTGATGGAGCGGCACCGCTCGCCGTCGCCAGCAGATTCATGTGTTGCGATCCGGTGGCCAGCGCCATGGTCAGCTTGGTCCAGCTTAGAAACTGCAGACTGACCTGTGCCCCGAGAGTCTCCCGGACCTGTTCCAGGGGCGCTGCTGGAATGCCCGTCAGCAGCGGCGACGACTTGCTCGTTGCCTTCCGCGAGAAATCCTCGATCCACCCCAGGCTGATCCATGGCGCCGGGGGAGCATCCAGATTGAATCCTCCTTGCTCTGCAGGATCGAATAGGGTCGGTGTTTGCGCTGCGCGATTCACGGGTGCAAAGTATCCTCGAATCCGCCGCGCCACAGGCGCAGGAGCCGAAAACCAATTGTTTGCCATCACTCCCCCTGCTCCTGGTAGCTGTAAACCATCACCTTCGCTGACCTGCTCAAGCGGTCCCGCTGAACAGTGACCGGTGTAAATGTCGGCTCGTCCCAGAACACCTGAGTTAACATCGTGGCCGGCGGCGTTGATGAGTAATTGACCTTTGGCGTGAAAAACGGAGCGAGCATGGTTACTAGCTCCTCATCCATTTCGCTCAGGGAACGTCCACGATCCAATCCGCCAAAACTCTGCGTCCCGCAACTCTGGTAGACGATCTCGCACTCCTCGGCTGCCATCGTAGTGACCAGGTTCATATCGACTCCCAGGCCAAGCCAGCGAAGAACAAACACATCATTTGGAAACTGGCTTAC
>PLST01000329.1:7000-8905 GCA_003164255.1 Acidobacteriaceae bacterium
TAATTCAGCTGTAATCTGACCGCCAGCTGTAGCCCGGGTCTTGGCGAACGAAGGATGGCGGCGATTAGATCGCTTGCTGTCGGGCTTCACGCAGGAGAAGCCGATAGAGATACGCTTGTCCGAAGGCCTCGTTCGAGGCTACTGACTCGATCAGGTAATCCTGTCCTGCCACGGCGACTGCTAGAGTCATCGAGAACAGAGACTGTGCCGAAGGTAGTTCCATTGAGCTTACTTGTTGCTCAATGCTGGTTGCCGATACAAGCAGCTCCCACTTCGACTCCCCGGCCTCCTGCCACGTCGGGCGTAACTTGCGCATCACCACGGGACTCACGACAATCTCGGTGAACGTTGTTGCCACGAGCCCCACTTCCGACATGCTTGTATCCGCGTTCGTGCCCGTTACTCTCAAGAGTGCCGTTGTCCCTGCCACGCTGCGCAGCAGGGCGTCAGCCAGCATCTGCGGAGCTCCAACCGGATTGCGCGGCGCCGTATCGCTCATCGCTCACCCCAGCCTGTCCGCTACGTAGGGACGCAGCCACGCCTGCACTGTTTCGTCCACCAGCGAACTCGAGAAGTACTGCATCTGCATCGTGTCGATCTTGGTCTTGCTGGCATTCAGCGCAGGCGTGGACTGCGCATTGCGCACAATCTGCGCGCAGGCCGTCTTCACGTCGTCCCCGATTGTCGCCAGGCCCGCCGTATAGGTCACTGAAACCTCGTTGTACGGAAGCCCGAGCACGTTCCATGGCAGGGTCAATTCCCCGGTGTTCGGGTCACAGTCCACCGAGTTGGGATTGATCGTGGTCCACTGCCCGGGAAGCGAAAAAGCCCACGCAATTTCACACAGCGGCTCGTTCAGGGTCTCTCCCCGCCGCGGCCTCGCATAACGGCCCTCAACGCTCACGATCGGCGTTGTTGCGGTCCCCAGCGGCGAAAGCGGAAGATAGCTCAGCATCACCGTTTGCGCCCCGCTGGTGAGCCGCAACCGCTCCGTGTACTGGATCACGTTCAAGTCCGGCCGCCGGCAGTAGCTGTTGATCAGTGCCGTGGCGGCCGTGATCCAGTCCGCCGTCGTGGCCGCCGGCAATCCATAGTTCGGGTAATCCGCTGGCTGCAGATACGCCATACCCCCACCCTTCCTTCTGCTCATCCATTCAATCTCTGTCGCGCTAACCTGCTAACTCGTTAACAACAGGGGCTCCGTATCGGGGAACCCCTGTGCTAACTCCGCTAACTCCGTTGTCTACCGGTCTACCAGCACCTGGTAGTGCGCGTAATTGGCGCCCTTTACCACCGGAGCCCCGAACTTGACCGCGACATACTGATAAGACAGTGAGTTCGGCAGCCCTAACTGGAAGATGCGAGGGGTCGGATCGCCGAGCCAGTGATACTCGATCAGATCCTCGGTCACGATGTAGGCCGGCAGAACCGCCGAGCCCGATCCTGGCGTACCCGTGTAACTGAGGCTCCAGTCCGGAATCAGAGGCAGATCGCCTGCCTGCGTCGACAGCATCTTCACCCGGATGCCGCCCGTGATGTTATCCGTGTTCAACACCACGTTGAACTCGGTCTTCATCTCCCGGTCAATCAAGTCCAGCAGCACCGGGTTGGCATAGATCGCAGTCGGCCGCACATGGAAGCCGTTGAGGGCCACCATCTGCGCCACTGCCGATTTGATCCCATCCACGATCGAAGCCGTCGCGCCGACCGTTACCGTGTTGCCGCCCGCCACAATTTGCGGAATGACGCCCATATACTGCGTGGTCGTCGGCGTGCTCAGGCTGGTGTCGTTGCCGTTCCACAGGGCCACGTCGTGGGTCACCATCACGCCGCTCACCGTATCCACCAGGTCCTTGGCTTGCAGATAGGCGAACTGCTTCTGCTGGTCGCCCAACTCGATGTCGA
>PLST01000095.1:0-2254 GCA_003164255.1 Acidobacteriaceae bacterium
CAACAAGTGTTCTGAGAGGATGGTCCCCAACTCGGACATAACGTGATCTGGCTCACGTCACGTCCTGTTGGACGGTATACAACCGGGACCCCACAGGAATGTCAAAGTCGGTCTCTTTAATACAGATTTCTAGATTGACCGAGGTGCAATAGGGGTCAAGAATGGTGGAATGCTCCTCCTTCTGTTCGCCGCAATCGTCTTCATATTCTTGGCTCTTGGTTCGCTTGTATTCGTGGCGTGCGTATTGGTCCCGCCCACACGCAAGTATGCGTTAAGCGCAGCACTGTGGTGCGCAGTGTGGGGGCCGTGTTCAGTTGGCCTAATGACGCTTGCTGGACTCGGACTTGTGGCGAGTGCATTCATAACCAAAGCTGGCGACATGCAATCGTTTCATGCTCCCAGACTGCTTGCGGTGTTCGGCTGGGGTTATCTGATCATCGGAGTTCTGATCACAACTGTCGTGGCAACAGGAGTCTCTTGGCTCCATCAGAAGCTAGTGCGGCGGTTTACATTCGCGTTGTTCCGGCTATATGCGACGGCAGTGTGTGCAGGGATCGGAAGCGTGTTTGGATGGGCGCTCGGCTGGTGGATGATGTGGAAGGAAGTTGCCCACTATGGCCTCTTATGGCGGTGTACTGGCATGCTCGTCTTGGTTGTGGCGTTTGCAACGGCTGCATACAAGAGTGCGCGTCAACTGCGAGGAAAGGCCCCAACGACCTTCACTTGGATTTCGCCTGATGAGTTCGCAGGGACCGATCGGCATTAGGTAAGAACAGAAGGAATTTGATAGTTCCGGACGTGTAGTCGCCTATCCGTCAGTTACTCTGTGATTAATACTTCCCGACTCCAACGCCCCGCCGTGCTTCGTCCTCGACAAAATGATGAACGGGCGAAACGGCGGAACCACGGGGCTGGACGACGGCGGCTGATGTGATTGGTTAAGAACCGGGGGCAGGGATCAGGGGTCTGAAGAACCTTCGAGGTTGAGTGGACTGCGAGCCCACCCTTCCGCAAAACGCAGCGGAAGGATGGGCAACCCAGCAGTTCTCACTTCCTACTGCGCCTTCGCCGTGCAGCGCGGATCGGCAATCTCAACGCGGCGATTCTTCGCTCTTCCAGCGTCGGTACTATTGTCGGCAATCGGCTTGGTCTTTCCATAGCCCTTCGCCGTGAGGCGCGTCGCGGCAATGCCGTGCTGCGTCAGCCAGTCCACTACGGCACGTGCGCGAGCTTCAGAGAGCGTCTGGTTATANNGGATTTGTTGAAATCGAAGAGTACCCCGTAGAGGGCGACGTGGCAATTCTTTTCGAGGTCGGTATTGAGGTCTTTGGTGGAAGCGCCTGCATCAGCTATGCGGATGTCGTATCCGTCAGAGTTCTTGTGAAGGCTGGCCCAGAGGTTGCGGCCCTGCTGCGCGTAGTGGGCGGTGACGGCCACGTCCGATCCCATGAATTCGGTAACGATGGTCCACCCGGCTTTGACGAGGGCATCGCGATAGGCGACATGAAAGAGGGAGTTCGACAGGCCGTCAAGCGGTTGATTGTATCGCTTGATGACGGAAGCGGGAGCAACGATTTCAGGTTGGGAGGCGCCCTTGAGTGTGACCGAGAACGGCGAGGTATCGTTCTCTCCGCTATGGAACTTTGAACCCGGAAGCGGCGTGAGGTAGGGAAAGTCGCCAGAGGCGGCAGTGATCTTCTCCGGAGTGGAGGACGGCGGAGTGAGGGTGAAGGTGAAGGGCATGGGAGCGATCTCGACAATCTCGACCCCGGCACGCTCCGGGTCACCGACACCGGTGACGGCCCACGCTTCAACTCCGTTTTTCTGGTAGTGCAGCCAGAGCAACCGGCCGCCCACGGTCCATTCCCTGACCACGGTCCAACCATGGTTGAGGAATGCCGGCTTGGTAATTGCGTAGACGGCGTCTCCGTTCATGGCGCCGGGAACAATGACGGGGAATTGCCAGTGCTTGCCGTGCAGGACTTTGCCGACGCCGTTATCGCCCCAAGGCTCGGCCGGCATTTGCACCTCGGCCCAGGGCTCATAGGTGATTCTGTAGGGCTTGAGCGGCGCGGAGAGGAAGGAGAGCTCGGCCGGAAGAGGAGCATCCTGCCCAAGCGCGGGAAGAGGTGCAATTGAAAGCAGAAATGCACCCAGTGAGCCGCAGAGAACGCCAAATCGTACGATCGAACCCTTCAAGTGACGCATGTCTTACCTCGCAGTTTGTGAAGGCTAACACAGTTGCTATTAGTCC
>PLST01000095.1:2311-3304 GCA_003164255.1 Acidobacteriaceae bacterium
GGGCCGCAGCTCAAGCTGACGGAGAACTACCTCTCTGAGGCGTTCATTCCGGCGGTGAAGCGGATGGGCATGGGTCCGGTGGGGGCATTCAAGCTGGACATCGGGCAGGACACTCCGGCTTATTACGTGATTATTCCGGGGCCCTCGGCGGGAGCGCTGGCCGAGCTGGACTTGAGCCTGAGCAAGGATGAGGATTTCCTGAAGGCGGCCGCGCCCTTCTGGATGGCAACGGCGACGGCGCCCGCATTTCAGCGCGTGGAGATTTCGCTGCTGAAGGCATTTCAGGGTTGGCCGAAATTGACGCCTCCGGCCGCGACGGCAACCAGGGGCAAGCGGATCTTTCAACTGCGGACGTATGAGAGCCCCAGCAACGGCGAGCACGTGCGCAAGGTGGAGATGTTCCACTCCGGCGAGTTCGATATTTTTCTGAAGGCGGGATTTCACCCGGTGTTCTTCGGCGATGCGCTGACCGGGGCGCGGCTCCCGAACCTGACTTACATGGTGAGCTTCACGGACACGGCGGAGTTGGAGGCGAAGTGGGACGCGTTCCGCAACGATCCGGACTGGAAGAAGCTGTCGACGAGCCCCAGGTTCGCCTTCGACCAGATTGTTACGAATATTTCGAATGTGATGATGAGCCCGCTGGATTGCTCGGAGGTNNAGGGAACAGGGAACAGGTAGAGCAAGAGCAAAAGCAGAGGCAAAGGCAAAAGCAAAGGCAAAAGCAAAAGCAAAAGTGAATAGAGAGCGGGGAAGTTGTTATGGGTGCGTCTTATAAAGATCTTGTGGTTTGGCAGAGGGCGGTGGAGTTAAGTTTAGCGGTCTACAAACTTACGGCTTCCTTTCCGGAAAGCGAGCGGTTCGGCCTGACGAATCAGCTGAGACGTGCGTCCGTCTCAATTGCCAGCAACATTGCCGAAGGGTACGGCCGGACTACGAGCGGCGAGTACCGGCAATTACTCGGGCATGCGCGAGGTTCCAATTTTGAGTTGC
>PLST01000504.1 GCA_003164255.1 Acidobacteriaceae bacterium
GGCAGCAGTTCGAGGGGCAGATTGTCGCAACAGTGGTAGCCCAGATCCTCAAAGGCTTTCAGGGCCGAGGCCTTGCCCGCGCCTGAGATGCCGGTCACGATCACCAGCTCCTTGGTATGCTTGCTGGCGCTCGCGGCCGGCCTGGCCGCAGCTCCGCTTTTCCGCGCAACCTTACGCATCGGTTTCTTCGTTTCCTTCGGGTCCACCGGCGGCATTCGCCTATGCTACACCGAAAAACGGGTCTTCGTCCTTAATGAAATCGTCAACCTCGCCTGTTGATTCACTCAAGCTCATTTCGCCGCAGTGAGACGGCCGCGCTCGGCCAGCGCGAGGGCCTGCGGGGCGTCAAGCAGGGGCGAAAGCAGTGGTCCCTGGCCCAATTCGCAACCCATCCGGGCAAGCGCCCGCAGTTGCTCAGGTGTCTCAATTCCCTGCGCCACCACATGCACTCCCAAGGTGCGGCCAAGGCGGAGCAGCGAGTCCAGCACAGCCTGCTGGCGGCCCGCGGAGTTCGCGGCCGCGGTCAGCTTGGCGTCCAGCTTCACCATTTCTATCGGCAGGCGCACCAGGTGATTCAAAGGTGCCAGGCTCGATCCGAATTCGTCGAGAGCCACACGCACACGGCAATCCACAAGCCGCTGCAGGACGGCCACCGCCGCATCGGGGCTCTCGTTCACCACCGCCTCCGGCACCTCAAACAGAATCTTTGTCGGGTCGGCGCCGCTGGCATTGAGAGTTCTTTGCAACTGCGCCACCAGGTCCACGTTGTAGAACTGCTTGTAGGTCAGATTGATGCTCAGCGTGATTTCAGCACTGGGCGACGTATTGTGCCAGCTGCGCAACTGCCAGCAAACGGCTTCCATGGTCTCACGTCCCAATGTGACCGAAAGGCCCGTCTCCTCGGCCACCGCGAGCAGGTCGGCGAAGTTGTCGGCCGTGCCGTCTCCCGAACGCCAACCCAACAAGCACTCGAGCGCTTCCACTTTGCCTGTCTGCAAACGGCAAATCGGTTGATAGCGGAAATCAAGAAGCCGCTTCTCAAGGCGGTAACGCAACTCGCGCTCGCGCTCCTGCTGGCTGCTGACGCAGACTTCAAGGTGCTTGTCGAAGATTTCGTAACGTCCGCCGCCGGATTGCTTGGCGCGATACATCGCAAAGTCGGCGTCACGCACCAGCAGATCGGCTGTAACGTGGTCGGGACCTGCCAGGGCCGCCCCGATACTTGCACCGGCCTGCACAAAATGGCCAAAGATATCGAACGGGCGCGACATCTCAGCCTGAACGCGCCTGGCCACCGTCTCAAGAGCGCCGATGTTTTGAATATTGTCGACCAGGATGGCAAACTCGTCGCCGCCCAGCCGCGCGGCCGAGTCGTGCGGACGAAGCGCCGCGCGCAACCGATCCGCGGCCGCAACCAGCACCACGTCTCCTGCTGCGTGTCCCAGAACGTCGTTGACCTCCTTGAAGCGGTCAAGATCGAGAAACAACACGCCGCAGCTTTGCTCAGGACGCCGAAGCCGCCGGGCCATGGCTTGCCCGAGTCTGTCCATGAAAACTGCTCGGTTCGCCAGACCCGTCAGCACGTCGTGCATGGCGTCGTGCTGCAGACTCTCTTCAGTATGTTTGCGGTCGCCGATATCGCGGAAGGTGTATACATAGCCCACCCTTGCGCCGTCCACCAGCAGCGGCGCGCTCACCAGGCTCACGTCCACAAACTCCCCTTGCTTGTTGGCGCGCACGGTCTCCACCGTTGCGCTGCCATGCTCATCCACAGCTTTTGCAAGCGTCGCATGCTCGTTGAGGCGCGTCTCCGGCACAATCAGTTCGCGCAAGCTGCCGCCGCTTGCCTCCTCAGCCGTGTATCCGAACATTTGCGTGAACGCGGGATTCGTATACAGGACGTGATTGTCGTGTTCGATGGCAACGGCCTCTGGAATACTGGCCAGCACGTCTTCCATCAGGCGCGACTTGGGGGCACGTTCCCGTCCTCCGAAATGGGCAACGATCACCGCCTCGCGCAATTCCGCATCGAGAATGCAGTAGGTGCCCTCAACGGGCTGCAGTTTGCCTCCCTTGGCGGGCATGGTCGCGTGAAACGGGCTGCCTTTGCGAGAGCCCTTGAGCAGTGTTTGCGGCTCAGCTGTGCCGGGAAACAATCCCCACAGCACGTCTTCAACAGGCCGCTCCACCCACTCACTTTCCGTCAGACCCAGAGTCTGCCGCGCTTCGGCATTGGCGAAGACAATTTTTCCGGCGCGCTCAAGAAAGACAAGAACCGGCAATGCATCCAGAATCTCTCGCTGTCGGGCGGAGTCGGAGTTTTCCGGAAGATTCACGCCTTTTGCCTCCCAGGGAATCGCACCCTGGCCCACTCGCCCAAATCTGGAGTCTGGTCCCGTCGTCCTGTTCAATGGTTGTGCCGCCTTAGCTCAGAATCTAAGCCGCGGGCACACGCGCTACCATCCCCAAAATCGGTCAGGGGGTGCAACCAAAGTCCAAACCATGTCTCATTTACGAGCAGCGCGAACGAAAGACAGCTGGGTCAGATCGCGCCAAAAGACGCCGTGCGTGTGCAGAACTTTGCGCCGAGGCGGAGGAGTCGCCCAGTTCTTGCTCATAGAGCAATAAATTGGCGGAAAATCAGCTCGAACCTCAAGGAATCTCGACTAATTCCATCTGGCCGTCGCGGCGGCGATGTAACACGAACGTATCACCCGCCGTGGTGCGAAAGATCAGCAGGTCGCGATCGCGAAACTCGGCTTCCTTCACAGCTTCCTCAATGGTGAGTGGTTTGAGCGCGATGGCCTCGCCATTTTTCAGAATGTGCGGCTCAACCACCTGGTTGCGCGCCGGAAAAGAATGAACCGCGATCGACGCGCGCGGTTTGGCGGCGGCTCTGGCGGTCGCGCCCTCGGCCGGAGGCTGGCTTGCCCGCGCCTTGGGCCGCGATACGGGAGGAGCTGTCAATACTTTTTCTTCCTTGGGAAGCCGTTTGTTTCCCATACGCCGATCGCGGAAACGCCGTGCCTGGTTCTCAGCATGATCCATGGCTTCGCGCAGTGCCGCGTCGAGCGTGGTTGCCTTGCCGGTAGCTGCAATTTTTTGCGCACGCCCCTGCACCGTCAACTCAACAATATACTCATGTCTTTGCGTTCTGAAGGTGTTGCTGGCATGCGCGCTCTTGCCCAGGATCAGGCCGAGACG
>PLST01000096.1:0-214 GCA_003164255.1 Acidobacteriaceae bacterium
TCCTCTTTGAGGATGCGCTGCATCAGCATGCTGAGGTTGAGCACGCCCGAAATCGGGTTGTTGATCTCGTGCGCAACGCTCGCGGCGAGCTGTCCCAGGGAAGCCAGGCGGTCGTTCGTCTGCAGCTTCTGCTGCGCGCTCTGCAGTTGCCGGCTCCGTTCCGCCACCTTGCTTTCGAGCGTTTGAGTAAACTGCAGAATCTCATCCCGGGACG
>PLST01000096.1:314-530 GCA_003164255.1 Acidobacteriaceae bacterium
GCCAGGCTGAGCTGCACGTCTACCAGACCCAGGACCTTGTCTGAAGCCGGATGCGCATGGCACTCCGACTGGCTGCACGACGGTTCGTTGTAGATCGGCGTCACCATGTCCAGGCTGCGCCGGCCGTCCGGTTTGCGGAAGATCTGCGTCCGCCAGGCCAAGTCCATCTGCTGCAGGGGCAGGGAAGTGATGTGGCACGCCGAGCACGAATCCAGG
>PLST01000096.1:622-4367 GCA_003164255.1 Acidobacteriaceae bacterium
AGGCCGGAGAATGCCGCGACGACCACCACGATCATCGTCAGTGGAATGACCAGACGCTGCGCCAGATGCCGGAGCATTTCGGACCTCTCGATCCATTATGACTCTGTGAGGACGGATCCAGCCATCCCCGGATCAGCATTATCAGTGATTTGTCGGCCACCGCGCAACGCTGGCGGAATTGGTCTCCGCATCGCCGCTCCCGGCTACGCCATCACCGGCCAGATCCCAGCTTTCGGCTATATGCAGGGCATCCTCGACGGCCTTCACGTCATCTTCCGCTCTGCCGTAGAAAAGGCCCAGCTTGTTCTCAGATTCATCCCGAGCTGAAGAGCGTCTCGCTGGCAAATCAACGAGGTCGTGAGCACTCACCTACTCTTCGCGCAGCGCGGCCATTGGCGGGATATTCGACGCCTTGAGCGCGGGAATCAGGCTCGCCAGGAACGACACGAGTGATACCCCAACCAGAGCCAGGCCAATCGTCGAGGGATCGTTGGGTTTCAGCTCAAAGAGCAGCGATTCAGCAAGGCGTCCCGCAGCGAGTGCAACGACGAACCCGATGATCAGACCGGCGAGGAGGAGAACACAGGATTGCGTGAGCATCATCCGCAGGATTGTCCGCCGCTGCGCGCCCAGGGCTAGCCGGAGCCCGATTTCATGACGCCGTTGCGCTACGAGGTACGAACTCACGCCATACAGCCCCACTGTCGCCAGGACAATCGCCAGGAACCCGAAGAAACCTGACAGTTTCGCCAGCAAACTCTCGTGCCGGACTGAATCCCGCACTATGTCTGGCATCGGGTTGAAGATCGTCATCAGGCCAGGGCTCACCCCCTCCAATGCGTGCCGGACCGCGGCTGTGGTGGCGCCGAGAGGTAGGCGCGTATGCACCACAAACCAGCTTCCAGCCTCGGTCTCATCATCTTGCGTGAGCGGCACGAAGACGGTGGGCTCGAATTCGCTCTGGAGACTCGCATACTTGGTCCGCTTGACGACGCCGACGATTTGATAGTGGTGCGAGGTTTCTCCCGGACCGTATTCAGGAAGGAACGTCCGGCCCAACGGGTTTTCATCGCGCGAGAATCGTTCGACGAATGTCTGGTCCACGATTGCGACATCCTGAGCCCCAACCCGGTCGCGCGCATCGAAGTCGCGCCCCGCGTAGAGTGGCGTGCTCATGGTCCGAAAGTAATCGTTGCTCACCCGGTTAAAACCTGTGCTGCCCTTGGGCTGGTCCCAGCCGGTGGCGTGGTCCATGCGGATTTCCTGGCTCCAGGTATTCCCGGCCAGCGGTACATCTTGCACGGTTGCCGCGTGGTCGACACCAGGAACGTGGCGTAGCGCATCGAGAATTCGCTCGAGCGCCTGTACAGGATGCTGGTTGAGCCCGGGGTCGTTAAAGCCGACGCCCACGGCAAGCACTCCGTCTTCCCGGAAACCCGGATCGAGCGTAACCAACTTGGTAAAACTCCGGACGAACAAGAGCGCAGCCAAGACGAGAATCAGCGAAAGAGCGATCTGGGAGACAACCAGGATGCGCTGGAGGCCGAAACGCTCGCGCGTGGCAGTCTGGCCCCGGTTATCCGCTCTCACGGTCTCTCCGGATCCTCCGCGCGTTGCGCGCAGGGCGGGCGCCAGTCCGAAGAGCAGACAGCATACGACCACGAGTGCGGCCATAAAGCCAAACGTGCGTCCGTCGGGAGACAGATTCAAGAACGGCGAATCCATAGTTGTGGCGAACGAAGCCACGAGGTACCGGGTGAGGGCCTGAGCGAGCAGCGCGCCCAGCGCGCAGCCGCCAACGGCCAGAAGCAAGCTCTCGGAGAGCAGTTGCCGGATCACTCGCCCGCGCGATGCGCCCAACGACAGTCGAATCGCCAGCTCCGACTGCCGCGTGGAAGCGCGAGCCAACATCAGGTTCGCGAGATTCGCGCAGGCAATCAACAGGACCAGCCCTGCGATCGCCAGCAACATCAGCAGCGGGTTGCTGACGGACTCTCTCAACTCGGAATAGCCATTGCCGCCGGGCGCGGCTCCCAGTTTGTTCTTCAGGTAGTCCGCGGCCTGGTCGGGCCGCCAACCGGGATGGACTGTAGCTTCCAGGATTGCCGGGATCTTCGCCTGGAGATAGGTGCTTGCTTGCTGCGCCGTCACTCCGGGCTTCAGACGCGCGGAGACCCCGAGCCAGAAGGTATGCCGATCGTCCAGCACGCCAGGCATGATACCCAGGCTGGGTTCGGCGCAGATCGGGATCGCGACATCGAACTGCTTGCCCATTTCGACACCATGGAACCACTCCGGCGTCACGCCAATGATCTCGACTGGATGGGTCCAGATGAAAACCGTACGTCCGATCACGGAGCGCGATCCGCCGTATTCCCGCTGCCAAAAGGAATGGCTCAACACCGCCAGCCCCGGGCCGCACCCGCGGCGGTCGTCGCTCTCGGTCAGGACTCTCCCCAGTTCAGCCGGCACACCCAGTGTCTGGAACATCCCGCCACTGGCGAACAAGCCTTTCACAAGTTTGATCTCTCCCGTGGGCGCTATGTTGAAATCATTGCGAGCGCAGGCGAACATCCCGGCGAAGACGTCGCGTTTCTCACGCAATCGCTCCCATTGGGGGTTGCTGAACTCCGAGGGGAAACCCCAGTGGTTGCCGGGAAGAGCGCCGCCGCCCTTCCAGGTGAATCGCACGAGCTCCTGCGCATTGCGCACCGGCAAGCTGCGTAGCATAACGGCGTTTACTAGTTGGAAGAGCGCGACGTTCGCGCCGATGCCCAGCGCGAGCGAAAGGAGTGCGGCCAGAGTGAACACTGGACTCTTGCGGAGCGAACGAAGGCCATACCGAAGATCGCAAAGCAGAGTCTCGAGTCCCAGGGAAAGCCGATTCGACTCGTAGAATCGTTCCTCCACCCGCGTTGTGTTCCCGAATTCGCGCCGCGCCTGGGCAATGGCCTCAACCTTACTGAGCCCTTCGCTCACCAGACGGGCGGTCTCCATCTCGATGTGAGCGCGAATCTCGTCCGCAAAATCTTCCTGCCGCCTACCGTGCCGCCACATGGCTTACCCCTCGACCTCTTCTGGTCCGAGCACGAGGCCGATGGCGAAAACAAGTTTGCGCCATTGGCTCGTCTCGATGACGAGATGCTTGCGGCCCGACAGAGTCAATTCGTAAAAACGTGCCCTGCGATTGTTGGAAGACACGCCCCACTTCGCCTTGATCCAGCCCTGGTTCTCCAATCTTTGTAGCGCCGGATAGAGCGATCCATGATCCACCAGCAGGACGTCATCCGATTGCTTTTGGATGGCGCGGGCAATGCCCAAACCATGATCGGCTCCGAACACCAGAGTTCTGAGGATCAGCAGGTCCAGCGTCCCCTGCAGCAAGGCTATGCGTTCATTGTCAGCTTGTGTTGACATTCTACCTAAGCATAGAGCAACTCGTGTCGAGCGTCAACACAAGAAGCGATTTGTTACAACTCCGCCTGCCAAGACAATTCACCCAGAAGCCTCAGGCACGCCATGATGTGGCGGTCAAGCCGGATACGCGCCTGTCTTTGGCAAGGCCTGAGTTCCGCGACCAACCCATCCTTCACTTCGAACCGTTCAACTGCCATTTCGTCGGAATCGTGGCAGACAAGCCGCGCTTCCGGAAACTGGCCCGCTGCCAACTCACGCCCCACCTTGCGCGTGCCGGGCGCGCGCGAAAGACACCGTGTTGGCGCGGTAAAAACACCGTTTCTTGCGG
>PLST01000497.1:0-1395 GCA_003164255.1 Acidobacteriaceae bacterium
CTCGCCGGCTCAGCGGCGCAAGCTCCACATCCGGAGCCAGAAACACCGGCTCCGGCAGGTCTTCAAGCATCTCCGTCGCCGCCGCCGTTTGTGTGGCGCGCTCGGGCTGCGCATCCAGCTTGATGCCAGACCACTCGGGCCCCTTCCAGGCCGGAGCTGCCGCCTCTTCCAGCACGCTCGTCTGTGCCGCTTCCATCGTGAACGCCCCGGGGTCCACTTCAAAGATGCTCAACTGGCCGCCCTGCTCGGTCATCGCGGCATACGGACCCTCCGCCCGCCGTGGCCGCACCTTGCGCGTGGCCACCAGCTCACGCGGAAACTGGATCAGGTTGGCATGAATCGGCTGTGCTGTATCCGCCGTTTCGCTCGCAGCCCTGCTTACCGCCTCTTCCGCCGCGTCCCTGGTCGTCTCCCGGGCCTTCCGCGCCCTTTTTCGCCTGCCACCCATCTCTCTTTCAGTATAGTTGGCGTCCTTGTTGGAGCTGGTATCGTTGGAGTTAGCCCCATGGCGGGCGCTCACCGCAGGCTCAGCCGCCACGCTCTCCGCCATCCACTCCGCGCTCTCGCTCCCGGCAACCACGCTCTCCCGGGCCGCTTGCGTGGCCCACTCGACGCTCATTGCGGCTGTCTGGTAGGCTTCCCAACCCGGCGCGTCGAGAAACGTGCTCTCCGTCATCGCACTCTCAGGGAGCGCGCTCTCCTCAATCCTTGGCCCAACTTCATTCCGCGCTGGCTCCTGGGCTGCCTTCGTTTCAGCCGCGCGCACGGATGCCCCAACCACTTCGCCGCGAGATTCGCTATAGCTGGGCTCATTGGCATAGCGGGCTGCCACGCGCGCCGCCGCCGCTGCTGCGCGGCTGCTGGTGCTCCGCCGCGGCTCCTGCGCGCCTCCGCGATCGGTCTGCACAAGGCTCTTGCGGCTCTTGTGCGCGGCCAGGCGCTGGTTCACTTCATCTTTCCACGAATTCCCAAGGTCAGCCTGGTTCGGCAATGTGCTCAAGGTTCCACGTTCCCTTCCTGCGTTTCTCCGGGCCCTGCCTGCTGGCCCATGCCTGCTAGATCCTGCCTGCTGGATCTTGCCCGTTGCGGTCTGCTTTCAAGCCCATGATCGTGCCCAAAATCTGCCGGCGGTACGTCGTCTTGAGAAGAGAAGGTGCGCGGAAAAACAGGGATGCGGTCCGGATTGGGAATGTCCGTGATCAGCGTGATCAATCCGAATTTGTCCGGCTGCCAGAGCTGCGTGGAGTGCGTCCCAATCAGGTGAGCCCGGTTTTGCTATGCTGAGCCTTGCACCGGTCTCGGGTTTGGGATGCCTCCTCGTAACTTAGTGTTTATCACGCTGCTGGCCCTCTGTCACCTGCAACTTGCAGGGCAGACGTTGACCAATGCGTTACC
>PLST01000497.1:1517-7801 GCA_003164255.1 Acidobacteriaceae bacterium
CCCAACGGCGTCCTCCTCAACGCTTCCCACGGCGACATGCGCCTCAACATGCACACCGCCCGCTTTTACAACGTCACCGGCTCCCAGGGCCTCCACAACGCCGCGCGTTCCATCGTCTACTCCACCTCCACGCCCTTTCAGTTCACTGCTCGCGTGCTCCTCCAAACCGGTGACGACAAGTTCCGCATCATCGACGGAACCATGACCAACTGCACCTTTCCGCACCCTGACTGGCAGATCATCGCCCGCGCCATCAATCTTGACGATCGCGAGGCTTCCACCAAAAGCTCAGTCTTCAAGCTCCTCGGCGTGCCTGTCTTCTATCTGCCCTTCCTCCGCCACGAAATCGACGACACCGGACGCACCAGCGGTTTCCTCATCCCCGTTCTCTCCAACTCCTCCATCAAGGGCTTCATCGTTGGTGAGCAGGTCTACTGGGTCATTAACCGCAGCATGGACATGGTCGTCGGCGCAGAGTACTTCAGCAAACGTGGTTACGCGCCCAACGGCGACTTCCGATACAAGGGCAGAGACATTGACCACCTCATCGTCCGCTGGAACGCACTGATCGACCGCGGCGTGCAGCAGGAGGTCGGCAACACCATCACCACCACTGCGGCCCGCGCCACGCCCACCTTCCCAAAACTCGACCCTGCGCGGATTTCCCTCCTGGCCGCCGCCGCCATTCCCGGGCCCACCGGCTATGAGCTCGTCAATCAGGGAGGCGTCGACGTGGTGGCCGAGGGCCGCAAGGACTTCACGCCCCATCTCTACGCTGCCGGCATCGCAGAGTATCTGTCCAGCTATCTCTACCGCCTCGTCTTCAACGACAACTTCTCCCAGGCCATCAGTTCCCAGGTCGCCAGTACCGTCGGCCTCACCTACGCCCGCAACGGATTCATCCCCTCTGTCTCGCTCGCCCGGTTCGAGACCTTCGCCGGCTCCACCAACGGCAACGAAGCCCGCATCCTTCACTTGCCCAGCGTGCGTTACGATGCGCTTGACCGTCCCCTGGCATCCTCGCCCGTTTACTGGGGTTTCGGTTCATCCGCCGGCTACCTCGCCCGCTCCGAGCCCCGTTTTCACGCCCGCAACGTCGGCCGGCTCGACCTTTATCCCCGCATCTCCGCGCCCTTTCACCTCGATGGATGGAGCTTTGATCCTGCCGCCGCCATCCGCAACACCTCCTACTCCATCAGCCAGGTTCCCGATCTCGCTGACCTGCGCCACGGCGTCCCCACCATCGACCACTCAGCGCTCGACCGTTTCGACGTCGAGGCTTCACTCGACATCCGTCCTCCAGCCCTCGAGCGGGACTTCGTGCTCGCCCGCTGGAACCGCGTCATGCGCCACGTCATCGAGCCCGAACTCACCTGGCGCTANNCGCCGCCCCGCGAGTGGGCCAGTTGGCAAATCGCTCAGACGCTCTTCATCAATCCCACCTTCGGGGGCGCCCTCATCACCGGCCGCCGCAACGTCTTTGACGCCACACTCGACATGAGCGCCGTCGCCTTCCTCACTTCGCCCCGCAACCTCGCCCCCATTACCTCGCGCATGCGCTTTGAGGCGATTGACAACCTGCGCATCGAGTGGGACCTCGACTACGACCCCAAGCTGGGACAGCTCAACTCTGACAATCTCTACGCCGGCTACACTTTCGGCCGCACCACCGTCGGTCTCGGCCACGCTCTGCTCAACGCAGTCGACGAAAGCAGCGGCTCCGCCTCCACCATCAAGAGCCAGCAGTTGCAGCCCTTCGTCACCATCGGCAAGCAGAGCGGGCCCGGCTTCAACTTCGCCGCCAACGGCGGATACGACTTCGTCCTCGGCCAGCTTCAGTACGCCGGTATTCAGGCCAACTACAACTGGGACTGCTGCGGCCTCACCTTCGGCTACCGCCGCTTCCAGCTCGGCTCCATCCGCGACGAAACCCAGTACCTCTACAGCTTCACCCTCGCCAACTTCGGCTCCGTAGGCGACATCCGCCGCTCCAACTCCGTCTTCCGCGACCCAACCCTCCCCCCCGCCTATTGAAGTCGTCACGGCAAACGCCCCTTACGCGTGTTCAGCGAAAATCACCGGCCTCACCGGTCCTTGCGTTGACCATCCCGGCTCACATTCCGGGGTACCTTCCGGTAAAGATCAGGATCAAATCGATGGAGTCCTGAACTCCATGAGCAACAATCGGCACTGCCAGATTTCGTCCCGTTCGCAGATAGATCACCGCAAGCAGGGCTCCCATGACGCCTTCATCGATTACGCCCGTCAATCCCTGGTAGGAGTGAGCCAGCCCGAACACGATATGAACGACGATCAGACTCAAGATCCAGGCCTTGCGCGTTCGGTTAAGCAAGTCCGCGACACGGTTCATTAAATAGCCCCGGTAAATCATCTCTTCACCGAATGCAGCCACGATCCAGACAATCAGGATGTAGAGGGCTGTCACCTTCAGGTTCCCGGTGAGATCGCTGAACTGCGATAGATCCGCCTTCTTTCCGATGATGCGCACCAGGATCGGTTGACTCACAAAGAGTTCAAACAGCTCCAGAACCACTCCGCAGCAGAGACCTAAGATCACGGTTGTGGTCCAGCTCCGGTACCACTTCAATCCAATGACCCGCCAACCGATCTTTCGGAAATAAAGAGAACCCCATCCCAGGGCAAGCAACCACGGACCTCTCCCCAGCGGAAGATGATGGAAAGCCGAAGCGATAAAGAGGAGAGCCGCAAGCAGCAACTCCAAGGAAGCGAGCCATTTGCTGTTTCGCCAACTGCCGTCGAAATTGCGCGTTGGCCCCATCGGGGCAGAGGTATCCACAGTCTTCAGACCAGTTTCATCGCTCATTCCGGTGCATTCCCCTCGGTCTTCTCGATTTGCTGGCCGAGAAACGAGATACTCCCTCGCGCAATCTGGATTTTTCGGCATCACTTAGGCAACGGCCACCGGCCAAAACGGTTAACGGAGAAAAAGCCGGACAACGGCCTGGGTCCTCACAGGCAGGTCTTCATCCGTGGGTTAGCTTTGCGATGCTCGGACAGTACAAAGGCCCGTTGCCCCACCCCGCTTTTCACCCCACCCACTGGTCACCTTTCCCCTCCACCCGCGTCCACAACAACAAGGACCACCGAATGCCCAATTCCAACCCCTCTTCCCTCGTTCCCTTGTTCCCTCGTCCCCTGCCTGCTTGATTTATCCTTGAACCAGAGGAATTCCACTTGTCCCACTTACGTTTTCTAGCGGTTTTCGTAGCACTTTCGCTCACCGCCGGCTGCCGTGCCCAATCTCCGGCTCCCTCCGCCTCCGATCCCGTGCTCAACCGCCGCATCGAAGTCTCCGTTCGCACCGAGTTCAGCCTGCCCCAGACCTACAACGTCTCCATCGGCGCTCGCAGGCAAAGCGCCTTCAGCGGTTATGACGATCTGTCCGTCACTATTTCAAGTGGCGGCCATTCCCAGGTCATCGAGTACCTCATCTCCACTGACAACAAGAAGCTCGCCCGCCTCAACACCTTCGACCTCACCAAGGATCCCGGTTCCGACATCGACGTCACCAACCGCCCCATCCGCGGCAATCCCGCTGCCAAGGTCACCATCATCAACTTTGACGACCTCGAATGCCCCTACTGCGCGCGCATGCACGAGGCCCTCTTCCCTTCCACCCTCGACCGCTACAAGGACAAGGTCCGCTTTATCTACAAGGACTTCCCCCTCGAGGAAATTCATCCCTGGGCTCTCCACGCATCCGTCGATGCCAACTGCCTCGCCGCCCAGAACAGTGAAATCTACTGGGGCTACGTCGATTACCTCCACTCCCATGGCGACGAAGTCAGCGGTCCTGACCGCGACCTCAAGAAGAGCTTCGCCGCGCTCGATCGCATCGCCCGCCAGGAAGCCACCATCGCCAAGCTCGACACCACCACCCTCGATGCCTGCATGGCCAAGCAGGACGAGACTGAAATCAACAACTCTCTCAAGGAAGCCTCCGTACTCGGGCTCGACGGAGCGCCTGCCCTGTTCGTCAATGGCGAGCGCATCAACGGAGCCGTGCCCGAAGAACAGGTCTGGATCGCAATCGATCGCGCTCTGCGCGCAGCCGGCGAAGAACCACCGCCCCCGCCGGCCCAGCCTGCCGCTGCAAAATCAGGAGGCGGCAACTAAGTGCCGCTATCCGAACACCGCCTCGTGGATATATCCTTGAGTGCCGGGACCTTCCGTGGTCCCACAGGAGTGACCAGATTGCAAGTCAAACCGAATATCTGGGTACCGAGCATCTTGACGCATTTCCGTTTTGCCGCCCTCTTTCTGCTAGCTGCGGTCGCCATCGCCTCGGTTGCCGGCTGTCATCGTGCCCCCTCCGCTGACGTTGTTGCCACCGTCAACGGCAAAGACATCAAGCGCTCCGACCTCGACCTCGCCTATCAGCAGAGCCTCGGCGGCGCCCAGCAGAATCTCTCGCCTGAAGAAGCTGACATTCGCCGCCTCACCGTACTACACAGCCTCATTGACGACGAGATGGTCCAGCAGCAGGCCGCCAAGCTCAACCTCACCGCCTCTGACGAAGACGTCAACGCCAAGCTCACTGAGATCAAGACTCCCTACACTCAGGAGGAGTTCGACAACCAGCTCAAGGCGCGCAATCTCTCCCTCGACGACCTCAAGCGCGAAATCCGCCGCTCCCTCACCAAGACCAAGCTCCTCAACAAGGAGATCGAATCCAAGATCGAAATCACCGACGCTGAGATCTCCGCCTATTACGGCGCGCACAAGGCCGAGTTCAATCTCATTGAGCCCCAGTACCACATGGCTCAGATCGTCGTCACCAACCAGCCCTCGCAGCAGCCCGGCAACCTCCAGAACAACAAGGCCTCAGGCGACGCCGACGCAAAAAAGAAAATTCAGATCCTCCACAATCGCCTCGAAAGCGGCGAAGATTTTTCCGCCGTCGCCATGAACTTCTCTGAGGATCCCAACACCGCTTCCAACGGCGGCGACATGGGCTTCGTTGCCGAGTCCGCTCTCAAGGGCGACCCTGAAGTCTTCACCGCCATCGGCAAGCTCAAGCCCGACCAATTCACTGACGTGCTGCCCATTCTCGATCCCTCTCACAAAGTAGTCGGCTACGCCATCTACAAACTCATCTCACACGACCCCGCCGGACAGCGTGAGTTAAACGACCCCCGCGTCCAGCAGGCCATCCACACCTCGCTCCACAACAACCGCGCGCAGCTTCTTGAGAACGCCTACTTCGAGATGCTCCAGGACGCGTCCAAAGTCAACAACTACTTCGCCGAGCAAGTCCTCAAGCAGGGCGCACACTAGAACTTCATCACCAGATCAAATAGAAAGGGGCTGCGATCATTCGCGGCCCCTTTCGTTTCCCCATCCACGCACACCGGCCGGCACTTTTCCGAGAGGATGGATAGGCTCGCTATGAGGCCGGAAGACGTGAAAAAATCAGTGAGGGCCCCCAATGAATGCAGTTGATCTCCCATGAAGGGGTACGGCCTGCAGGGATTTCCATCGGCATTCATCCGAATTCATTGGGAGCGCCCACCAGATTCGCGCTGGGAGGACTACGAGATGCGGAAAGGGTTTACCAGAAGACCACAAGGGGACGAGCCCTGGACGCAAGGCAAGAACTACATAACGCCGGGCGGGCTCGAGCGCCTCAAACACGAGCACCGGTTTCTGCTCACCAGGGAACGCCCAGCCGTGGCGGAGGTGGTGGCGTGGGCCGCCGGCAACGGCGATCGCAGTGAAAACGCCGACTATCAGTATGGCAAGCGCCGCCTGCGCCAGATTGATGGACGGATTCGCTTTCTCACCAAGCGAATCGAAGCCGCGGAAGTAGTCGACCCGGAAGCTCCGAGATCGGCGCAGGCGGGCTCGAAGGCATTCTTCGGGGCGACCGTGCGCTATGCCAATGCCGNNTGGGCCGCGCGTTGATGAAGTCCGCAGCCGGCGACAGCGTAGTTCTCCAGGCGCCCGGCGGGACAGAAGAACTGACAGTGCTTGAAGTGTATTACGAGCGCATTTCTGTAGAACCCTTCCGTGAGCCACCCGGATCCGAGGTCTCGCCAAAGGGACTCCCCTCCCCGACGCTCACCTGACGAAGAAGAGAGAAGCGACGATACGGCACAAGGGTTGATAGAGCGACGACCGTAACAGAGCGCTCTCGCCTCTCGCAGAACGACGACCGGGTGCCCCTGGTCCGGGGTCCCCAGGACAGGTCTTCGTCCCCGGGGTGGTGATCCATCGCATTTGGGGACCAGGGATTGAAGGAA
>PLST01000549.1 GCA_003164255.1 Acidobacteriaceae bacterium
TGGCAGTCGCACTTCTGGGCTGGTATGTTGCTGACCGGCTCTATCGGCAGAAACCCGGGCAAGCTGCGGAACTCGCCGAGGCTCTTCCGGTTGGCTATAAAACTCTCGCCCATAAGTACTACGTGGATGAGATCTACGACGCCACCGTTGTGAAGCCGTTGTTCGGTTTCTCAAAGTACGTGCTGGGAGTGGTCGTGGATGTTGTCCTGCTCGGCGGATTGGCCTGGCTGCTGGGAGGGATCGCGATGTTCTCGGGAGCGATTCTGCAACGTTGGCAGTCGGGCAATTTGCGCTCCTATGCCGCATGGCTGGCTGCAGGCGCAGCCGCATTGTTGTTGTTTGTGCTCGTTCCGTGGAATTCCGTCTGGCCGGCTTCCGTGGACTTTATCTGGAAAGTGGCGAGGCATTGAGCATGAACGCGATCAACCAATCGATTCTCACCTTGATCCTGCTGGTGCCGCTGGCAGGAGCAGTGCTGGTAGCGCTTGTGCCCGACCGCGCCAAGCTGCCCAACTGGATCGCGCTGCTGACGACGCTCACGAGTTTTCTGCTCGCGCTCCATTTGCCGGCTCACTTCGTTCTCGGCCAGGGCGGCTTTCAATTCGAGACCAGCATCCCCTGGATTACTCTTCCGGGAAACGATAATCCGGCGATCTTCTACCACGTTGGCGTGGATGGCTTGAGCATGTGGCTGGTGGTGCTCACAGGCCTTCTGGGTCCCGTTGGCGTGGTTGCTAGCTGGAATGCCATCAATGACCGGCGCAAGATTTTCTATTCGCTTTTCCTGGTGCAGCAGACCGCCATGGTCGGCGTGTTTATCTCGCTTGACCTGATGCTCTACTNNTGCTCTACTACGGCTTCTGGGAGCTTTCCCTGGTGCCCATGGCCATCCTGATTGCCATGTACGGCCGCAAGGATGGCGCGAAGGCGGCGCTCAAATTCTTCCTGTTCACGTTTATTCCTTCCGCGCCGCTGCTGGTGGCAATCTTGTGGCTCTACGCACGCACTGGGAGCTTCGATTACGTCACGCTGCAGCTGTTGCTTGCGCATGGGAACTTCCCTGCCGCGGCGATGATGTGGCTGGCGCTGGCGTTTCTGTTCGCCTTTGCGGTCAAGGTTCCGGTCTTTCCGCTGCATGGCTGGCTGGCTGACACGTTCAGCGAAGCGCCGGTCGCTCTCGCCATGGTGGTCGCCGGCAAGCTCGGGCTGTACTCGATGCTTCGCTTTCACGTGGGGCTATTTCCGGTTCAGGCGCGCGTGGCTGCTCCGTATCTCATCGCGCTTGCCGTTATCGGAATTCTCTATGGCGCATGTCTTGCGCTTGTGCAGCGTGACTTCTGGCGGCTCATGGCATTTGCCGCTCTGAGCCATCTGAGCCTGATCACGCTGGCCATCTACGGACTCACATTTACCGGCTGGACGGGCGCCGTGTACCAGATACTCAATCACGGTGTTGTCGACGCTGCGCTGTTCCTCCTGTTGGGTGCGCTCGAGCTTCGCTACGGCACCAGCCAGATCGATTCTTATGGCGGCCTTGCAGCGCGGCTTCCGCGCGCTGCCACATTCTTCGTCATCGCCACACTGGCCATGATCGGCCTGCCCATGCTCAACGGCTTCGTTGGCGAGTTCCTCATCCTTTCCAGCACATTTACGGGCGTGAGCCGCGGCTGGACCGTGGCCGCAGCGCTGGGCGTCATTCTAGGCGCAGCCTACATGCTGTCGCTGGTTCAACGAATCTTCTATGGGTCTGAAAGCAACCTCTCTCAATCAAAACCTGCCACCGATCTTCGCTTCGGCGAACTGGCAGTGCTTGCACCCGTCGCCCTGCTGATGCTGGCCATGGGTCTTGCGCCAACTTTCTGGACCACATCGATTCAAACCGGTGTTCATCCACCTCAATTGAAGGAAACCATCGCTTCGCCTCCGTCTGTTCATGCAATCCCGTCCCAAGCGGAGGTGCAACAGTGAATCCCGTGCCCGACGTATACCGCATCCTTCCTGAAGTCGTGCTTACGCTCACGGGCGTAGCTGTGATGCTTCTTGAATCGGTCTTTCCACCCAACTGGCCGCGCCGTCCGCTGGGCTGGGTTGCCGCGCTCGGAACCACCTTTGCCCTGTGGGCCAGCCTTTGGCAACTCTCTCTGCCCGCTGGAACCGGCTTCTTCGGCACCGTCGAGACGAGTCCATTCACCGTCTTCTTTCACGTGCTCATTTGCGGCATCGTTCTCGTTGCCTTGCTTCTGTCGCTCGATACGCTGCCTGAAGACAGCCACCATCAGGGCGAGTTTTACGCCCTCGTGGTTTTTGGCGCCGTCGGCATGTGTCTGCTTACCGGGGCCGTTGAATTGCTGCTGGTTTTCATTGCACTGGAGATCTCATCGATAGCCACCTACATTCTTGCCGGCTATCGCAAAGATACCGGCCGCGGTCCGGAAGCTGCCATCAAGTATTTTCTGCTCGGGTCCTTCGCTACGGGGTTCCTGCTTTACGGAATCGCGCTGATTTTTGGAGCTACAGGGACGACGCAGATTTATGAGATTGCGCGCCTTGCGCCGAATGCCGAGAATCATGGCCTGGTCCTGGCCTCGCTCGCGCTCATGCTGGTGGGGATTCTCTTCAAGGTTTCGGCCGCTCCCTTCCACGTGTGGACCCCCGATGTGTACGAGGGCGCTCCTTCGCCGGTGGTTGCGCTGATGTCAACCGCGCCCAAGGCGGCGGCATTCGCGCTGCTGCTGCGTGTGGTCTACGAGATGTTCCCCTCGCTCCACGATCTGTGGGCTCCCCTTCTGTGGATCGTTGCCGTGCTTTCGATGACGGTCGGCAATCTTGCGGCACTGCGCCAGCAAAATGTGAAGCGCATGCTTGCCTACTCTTCCATTGCTCANNGTGATTACTCTTGTGAGTGGATACGACGACAAGTTGCCGATGATCGACGACTTCCGCGGCCTGCTTTACCGTTCTCCGCTGCTGGGCGGTCTGCTGCTGTTCTTTCTCGTCTCCCTGGTCGGCATTCCATTTACCGGCGGATTCTTTGGCAAGTTCTACTCTTTCTCAGCAGCAGTCGATGGCGGAGCCGTCGCTCTGGCGATCATCGGCCTGCTGAACTCCGGACTGGCGGCCGCCTACTACCTTCGCCTTGCGCTTGCGGCAGCCGATCACAGGCCCTCCGCAACAGATAGCTCGACCGTGCCAACGCCGCAGGTAGGGGTTGCCGTGGGAGCTGCCCTTTTGCTCGCCGTTGCGGCGACACTGGTTCTCGGCATCGTGCCCGGCGAGGTTCTGCGGGCAGCGCAATCGGGAGCGCACACACTTCAAGCTCCACCTCAAGATATTGTTCCATCCGGCGATGCTGTTGCGCCTTAAGCAAGATGGATGCGAGGCGAGCCTTGAGGACTAACCACACTAACGGCGCGAACGAGGCGGGTCCCATTAAAGCAGGGCTCCTTCCGGTACAATCTGATCGATGAAGCTAGGCGAATTGGCAAGTCGGCTGGGCGCTGAACTACGCGGCGACGCAGAGTTGGAAGTGACAGGCGTCAAAGGGATTGAAGATGCCGGACCAACGGAGATCACGTTCGTAGCAAATCCTCGTTATACGGCGCTGGCGCGGGCCACACATGCCGCAGCCGTCCTGGTAGAGCCCGATTTTCAGGAGATTTCAGCCGCTACTCTGCGCATCAAGAACCCTTATCTGGCGTTCTCTCGTGCGCTTGGCCTCTTCTACCGGCCTCCAACCTATGCGCCGGGGATTCACCCGACTGCGGTCATCGATGCCACGGCTGAGATTGGAGCCGGCGCCCATATTGGCGCTTACGTCGTCGTGGGTCCACAAGTGCGGCTCGGACCTCACGCCACGCTGCTGCCACACGTCGTGCTTTACTCCGGAGTTCAAATAGGCAGCCACTTCTTCGCTCATGCTCATTCGGTCGTCCGCGAAGATTGCGTCCTTGGAGATCATGTGACGCTCGAGAACGGCGCGATCATCGGAGCGGACGGCTTCGGATTTGCAAAGAACGAGCTAGGCCAATGGGAGAAGATCCCTCAATCCGGACCAGTGCGTATGGGCAGCCGCGTCGATGTGCAGGCCAACGCGTGTATTGACCGCGCAACCGTTGGCGCAACTGAGATTGGCGACGGCACAAAGGTCGATAACCTCGTGCAGGTAGGTCACGGTTCGCGTGTCGGCGAGAATACTCTGCTCTGCGGGCAGGTTGGTGTGGCAGGTTCTTCTGTGATTGGCAGCAACGTGATACTGGCCGGCCAATCGGCGGTCGCCGGGCACTGCACCATCGGGGATGGGGCTGTCCTGACCGCGCAATCGGCCGTCTCCCACGATGTGCCGCCGGGCAAAATGATCTCCGGGTCGCCGGGGTTCGACAACCGCGTCTGGCTTCGCGCCGTGACCATCTTTCAGCGGTTGCCCGAGCTGCTCAAGCGGCTTGACCGGCTGGAGAAACAAGTGAACGTTTCCTCATCCGCCGACACTGCGCCAGGCGCGGACCGAGGCTCAAAGTGACGTGTAGTGGAAGAAATTGGTTTCGTACAGTGGCAACGATCATGCTGCCAGTGCTGATCGCGGCTTCAGGCTGCCACTCCTATCACGTAGAGACCACCGTCGAGAATCGCACCGGCGCGGCACTTCAGCTTCTTGAGGTCGATTATCCGAGTGCGAGCTTTGGAGCCGACAGCCTGGCGGCAGGCGCGGACTTTCATTACCGTATTCAGCTTCAGGGGTCGGGCACTTTGAAAGTGCAATACACCGCATCAGGCGGTAAGCAAGTGAAGATCAACGGTCCAATGCTCTATGAGCGCCAGCAGGGCGCGCTGAGTATTGTCCTGCTGCCCGAGGGCAAGGCCGAGTTTGGACCGCATTTAACTCCGGGCTCCTGAGTTCGACATGGGGCATCTCCTACCGCGCCACCGTCATCTCCGCGGTGCGCACAGTACCGATGAAGATATGGCACATAGGTTGTAGGCCGCTGGAACGGCGACTCCCTCATCGATCGAACAGAAACGGCTAACGGCAAAACCCGCCGGTAGAGAGGTTGCGCCAGCTGCGTGGCCTTATTTCTCGACAGGAACCGCGGGCGTTGCCGGAACCTGGGACAGTACCCATGAGAATCTAGCACGAAGGTTGTAGGCCGCAGGGACGGCGGGCTCGTCGTCGAGCAAACCCAAGAGGCTAATGGCAAGAAACAATGGCCTTGAGGTTGCCGCAACATCCGTTGTATCAGCATTTGCCGAGACTGGCGTGCTCACGATACAGAAGTGGAATGTACATTCCCGTGGGAGTCCTCATACTTAATCAGTCGATCCTGAAAAACCAATAAAA
>PLST01000344.1 GCA_003164255.1 Acidobacteriaceae bacterium
GGCGTGACTTCCTTATCGAGAAATGCGCGCCACTCCTGCTCGCTGATTCCCTGCTCGGGGTGGTCAGCCAGGCCGAGGCCGAAGTAGAGCCGCGTATCGACCCAGCCCTGAGTGCTGCCGGGATGCGCCGGGTCGCCCCGAAGCGTGGGTGCTGTGGCAAGCTGGGCGGTGGGCGGATGCGCACAACTGACGGCGAGGGGTACAAGCAGGCAAAAGAGCAGGGCGATAGGGGACAGGGCGATGCGTGGGCGCATGGACTCTCCGCGCGGCGGGATTGGTTCTATTCGACGATGTCTACGCCGCGCCAGAAAGCAACGAACCGTTTGATCTTGCGGGCTGCCGGTTTTGGGTCGGGGTAGTACCAGGCCGCGTCCGGGTTGTCCTGCCCGTCAATGAACAGGCTCATGTAACGGGCCTGGCCCTTTGCAGGGTCGGTGGACGTGGTCGAACTTGGGCGAAAATACTCCCGATTGAGACTGGTATCGGGGAAATAGACTGTTCCGTCCACCGTCTCCGTCGATTCGCTTTCGGCAATAACTTTACCGTTCCAGATTGCTCGCGCCATGGTTAATTCCGCGTCGGCCTCTCATGCGGGGGCAGAAAAGCCCGCAGAGAGGCTGCCGGATACGACACTACCAGAGTTTGTCTAGCGTGACGAGTCCCTTCGCGTATTCCACTGTCGAAAAACCGGGAAGTTACTTGGCCGCTTCGATCGCGTCGATGTGAACGCTCTTGGTGGCTTCATCGGCGTGGGCGGTGACGACAACATGGCTGCCGTAGAAGTCCTTGACGGCATCGGGGTTGTCGATGGTCCAGACAGCCTTCTGCTTTTCGTCCACAAAGACTGGCTTCATGCCGCCCGCGATGCACTTCTTGACGCACTCTGAACCGCTGCCGGCGTGCTTGGCGCCGCACATTGAGTCCGAGATCCAGCCGTTGATCTTGCTTGCGTCTGCAGCCTTGGCTGCCAGAGCAGTCAGGGCAAACATGGCCACTAGTACTACGAAAATACGCTTCACGTGAAACCTCCGGGGAATCGGATGCTTGAAACCAGTTAACATGATGCTCCTTCGAGCGTGCATTGCACAAGGGAGCTGAAACGCCGGGCTTTCGGGAAATCGAAAACACGGCAGCGCATTTCTACCGCGCCGACATCCGCTGACGGCGGGCTTCAACTGCCTTGACCACTCCTTCATAACGCTGCGCCGCCGCTGAGAAGCGATCGATCAGCTCAGAAGTCTTGATAAGGAAGCCGGGATTGCGCTCGCGCAGGCCTTCAAGGATGGGCGCCATTTTAGCCAGAAGGAAGAAACCCTCCGCATTGCAATCGACAAAGAGCTCGGCCGAGACGGCGCCGTGCAGGACCATGGCCGCCGCCATCTCCCAGTAAGTGAGCACCTGGCGCAGATATGCGCTGTGGGGATCGGAGGGGTTGTCGGCAACAGCGAAAAACTCCTCGACGGTTTTGGGCCAGAATTCACCGATGACCCAAGCGCGAGCCTGGCGCATGACAGCCTCTGTGCGCAGCGAATAGAGCTTCAGGACAATTTCTGCATCCGCCGGTGTTGCCAGCATTCGTTCCATCAGGGTTTGTTCTCCACTCGCCTCATACTAACGGATTCAGCGGGAGACTGCCGATAGAGACTTTGAATGCTGCCACGCCTGGACGCCTTTATGCCGGAACCAGTTCCTTTTTGCCGCTCTTCTTTTCAACGACGGGACCGTGGGTTTCGACCGTTGGCGGAGGGGGTGCATCGCCAATGCGCTTTGAGTAGCTGCACACGATCTTCGCGCCTTCGTCAGCAGCCGGAGCAGCCTTCTTGCCGCGCTTTTTAGGCGCCGGCTCTTCTTCTGCCGCCTTCTTCTTGTTTGGGCACTCGAGGAAGATGCCGGACTTGAGCGTCTTCTCAACAAGGTACGGGCTGCCGCACTCCGGACACTTCTTCGGCACCGGCTTGAGGTTCGACGTGAAGTCGCACTTGGGATAGTTGGTGCAGCCCCAGAAGACGTTGCCGCGCCGCGCCTTGCGTTCGGCAATATCGCCCTCGCCGCACTTGGGGCACTTCATACCTTCAATCAAGTTCTGCTTAATGTACTTGCATTTCGGATAGCCGGAACAGGAAACGAACTCTCCGTAGGCTCCCTGGCGCAAAACCAGCGGCTTGCCGCACAAGGGGCAGGCTTCGCCGGTAGGCTCCGGCGGCTTCTGCTGCTGCTTGGAACTCAACTTGCGGAAGGTCTTGCAGGGCGGATCGGCGTTGTAGTCGGGGCAGGACATGAAGGGCCCAAAAAGTCCCCGCCGCAACACCATCACCTTGCCGCAGTTCTCGCAATACTCCTCAGTGTCGCCCGCTTCCTGCGCTTCAGGCGTGTTCAGGTCGGGCTTGGCTGCGATGTTTTCCTTTGTGAACGTGCAACTGGTGGGGTCTTTCTTGTTGTAGGCCGAACAGGCAAAGAAGGTGCCGAACTTGCCCCACTTGAGCAGCAGCGGAGAGCCGCAGACCTCGCACTTTTCGCCGGTCACGATCTCCATCCGCTTGATGTTTTCCATTTTCTTGTCGGCGTCTTTGAGCTCTTCCTCAAAGTGGTCGTAGAACCCGTTCAGCAGGTCGGTCCACTTTTCCTTGCCTTCTTCAATATCGTCCAGCTCTTCCTCAAGCCTGGCCGTGTACTTGTAATCGAAGATGTAAGGGAAGTTCTTGACCATCAGGTCGGTGACCACCACGCCAATTTCGGTGGGATAGAACCGTCCCCTCGATCCGCCATGCTTGGTGACGTATTCGCGGTCCTGGATGGTGCTGATGATGGATGCGTAGGTTGACGGACGGCCGATGCCGCGCTCTTCAAGCTCCTTGACCAACGAGGCCTCGTTGTATCGCGGAGGCGGCTGAGTGAAGTGCTGCTCGGGATCAAGATTTTCGAGTTCGAGGGCCTTCACGCCATCCAGAATGGGCAGCTTGTTGGTCGACTCATCGTCGTCGTCCTTCTTGTCTTCGGCCACCTCGTAGACCTTGAGGAAACCGTCAAAACGCATGACGGAGCCACTGACGCGGAAATCGTAGGTCTTGCCGTTCTTGGCTGAAGCCGCGGCAATGTTGGCGGTGGTGACGTCAAAGACGGCCGGAACCATCTGCGATGCCACAAAACGCTGCCAGATAAGCCGATAGAGCTTGAGCTGCTCGTCGCTCAGGTAGCGAGCGAGAGACTCCGGCGTACGCGAAGCATCGGTGGGACGGATGGCCTCGTGCGCGTCCTGCG
>PLST01000592.1 GCA_003164255.1 Acidobacteriaceae bacterium
TATACGGCGGGCTTCTGCGCAGATACGCGAATCGACCTCGGCAGGCTTTCACAGAGTGCCGCTCGTTCAGCTCCGATCAAACTGACGACGGCACTGAAGTGTGTGGGAAGCACGCTCATTCGGCCTCTTTGCAGAGCATTGAAAATAGCATCCGCCACAGTTTCATCGCTCAACTGCGCCCTGACATCCGCGTGCGTGAGTAAATCCACGGTGCAGCCGACCCTTAGAGCCGGATAGCGCTCCGAACAAATTCGCCATGCTTTGCGCTCGTCGATATAAGCGACGCCGGATTGTTCGATCGCGCACGCGATGGTGGCCGCTTCGCCGTCATCGAGTGTTTCGGCAGCAGCCCCGATGACCAATCCCTCGAAATGCTGCATGCCAATATGGCCGAGGTTGAAGACTTTCACGATTCCGCCGTTCACGAGTTCATCGAATTGCTCGAAATCCATCCTCCCGCGCCCGCGCCCGATCGCTAATTCCGAAGGCACAACGTCAACGACGACGAATGGCTGCGGCAGCGCCCCGATAATTGAAGACGCGAACCCTGTCGCGATCAAGTTGATGACGACGCTCGTGTCGGCTACCAGAGGTGAGGGGCAGTTACTCAAGTATTTCCCTGCCTCCGTCGGCGTCGTCACCTTCGTGCGGTTGACTGCCAAGAATCTCGCGCAATTCGACCCGGTCCAGGTGCAGCAGACGGGCCAATTGCCCTTCGCTCATGAGTCCTCGCCTGTGCGCCTCATATGCCAACAGATTTAACCTTAAGGTCGTGGGACGGTCGGCATCGGCTTTCTCCGCATCGGGGAAGATCAGATCGCCTAAAACCTGCCGGGCTTGTTCGTCCGTAATCCCGCCATTGGCGACGAACCAATCCCAGGTTCCCAGCTTCACCGAACCGAGTTCTTCGAGCCGACGAACCATAGCCTCTCTCGACACGCCAAAAAAGTACGCGAGGATGATGACATGTCGCCGCGTCATGCGATCCGCCCCTGCCGTCACTTCCTGAAACTTCTGAAGGACGGCGCGCGCAGGTGTCAGGAACGCTCGGGCGAATGCATTGGCGTAGCGCTCCTCCCGCGAATTCTCGATTTCGTCCAGATGCAGGATTTCGGGTTGCCGTCGTGTTGAAATGAGATGACCTGTTTCATGCCCGCCGCTGTTATTTCTTCGTTCACGCGGATGGTTCGCGTTAAGCAATATGCAGGCCCCAAGGGCATCGTCGTAAGCGAAAACACCTGAAATGCGTCCGTCCACTCTGCGGATATATACCCTGACGCCAAGCTCCATTTCCAAAAGCGTGACGATGTTCGTGACAGGTCCGATCCCCAGCCCAAGGCGCTGGCGCAACTCCGCAGCATCCTGTTCCGCCTGAGCCTTCACATCGCCGGGCAATATCGTGCGTTCCGGCGGATAGTTTCGCTCGCGCTTGATCCCCAGCAGGTTTTCAAGCTCCACTTCAGCTTTCGCCAGGTCCGCCATCAGTTCAGCGGCCTCGGCTGCGGCCTCATCGCTGCCCACCATGCGCCGGAACCGCGGCGCTAGATCGACATGGACAGATTCCCGCCGAAGCACGGCATTCACGGAGGTGCCATACAACTTCGCAAGTTGTTGCAGCTCGCTCGTGCGCGCGCGCCGCTCCCCTTGCTCCATCGCAACGATGGTCGTTCTTGCGACGCCGATAGCCTGCGCCGCGGCGGCCTGCGTCATCTTCGCGCTTTCGCGCGCGAGGCGCAGCCGCTCTCCAGTCTCCGCTGGCAGAATCTGGTCAATAGGAGTCGTCATTGCACACTCAATGCCCAATCAGCCAAGAAAGAATCACGTCCGAGAGAACCCATGAAGTTCGTCCATTCATATTTATGTTGTTGAAGCAGGCGATGTAACTTTGCCGAGGCCTCAGCCTCACCGAGGTGCAGCGTTCGTCCTAGTTGGACAGCGCTTAGCTTGAGCCGTCCTGCGTTAGCGGCAGAATCCAGGAGCGCTGCAAGGTGATCCAGATGCAGCACGCCAGCAATGGCATATTCGCGCTGAGAGCGCGTGAACTTATTCCGAGGAAAATCCGCTGCCGTTCCAGCTTCGAACGAGTTCGCCGACAGGTCCTCCCAAACAAAGTGCTCCTTAGATTCCTGCAGGCCCGCAGCGTGAACGCTGAGGCGTCTCAACATGCAGGCGGCGCAGATTCCGCATTGGCGCTTTTTATGGTCCACGCTCACCTGGCGGCTTTGCTGCCAGCAGGACCACGTATCGGCCCAGGAATCGTCTCCGTCGCATTCATCCGTGTATGCCTTCAGCGTCTCCGCCTTCGTAGACCAGAGCCTCGGAAATGCAAACTGCGCCCGGTGATTGAGAATTGCCGCGAAAAACACCTCCATGCGCGCGGTGAACAGTGGATGTCCTCGGAAATCCTCGTAAGCCTGGCCAACAGGGACCAGAGCAGGACCGATGGAGCCCTGGCCGCTCTCCGGCAGGATAATCTGCCCGGCACCGGAGAGAAACGCTGCGAGGCCGCTGATCACGGCGAATTTGAAGCCGCGTGAGCGCGCGGACGACTCCACGAATGGTCGGCCTCCGGGCTTCACCTGATAGGGCACCGACGTAAACGGTTCGCGGCCGACGGCAAGCACTTCTTTGCTCCGCAGCCTTGAGCCCAAGCGGATACGCACGAGCCGATCTCCCATGCTGCGCATCATCAGGCCGGCGACCGCTTTGGAATCGAGACCGTTGCTAAAGGGAAGAACTGCTTCCAGGTTGCTCGGCAGATTTAACTTGGACTGCTGCGGTGCATCCGCGTCCTTCTTGCGCTTTCGGAATTCGAACCGCCAGACGTCGCCGGTGAGAAATGACACCGCGTCCGTTAAAGACTTCTTCACTTTGGTGTCGTTCCATCGATCAGGATTGTGAACCGGAACCAGCACATCGAATTCCCGCCGCCAGGTAAAGCTTGGACGCCGTCTCGTTCGGTCGGCGAACTCGACCGCCGCCGCGACGAGCAGGGCGTCGTAAGCGACCGGCTCCCATTTGGCGAAGAAGTATGATTCCAGGCTCTCCGTAGAGAACTCGACCTCTCGTTCGATCTGGCAGGCCAGTGCCCCTTTGCGTGGCCTTGTCCCTTGTTCACACACATGGACTGTCAAATGAGGCATCGCAGGCGCTATCTCGTCTGTCGTCTTCATAGTCTGACTCCGTCATCCAACCCTTGCATCCTTACGGTCTGGCGAGCAGGTGCCTTGTCGTCGAGCTTCAAGATCTGACGCGCGAGCGCGGCCAGAGGCGATGACGCAATCGACTGATCGAGCCTTCTGCGGGTATTCACCGCGCGCGGCGCTGTGGCTTTTCTGTAGTAGTGTTCTTCGATCGAGCGCGCGCTTCGCGCCGCGTGATCTTCGAGCGCGGCGGTCATCGCTGTGGCGAAGTCGTTGACTTCGGCAGCGCCGCTCGGCGAGAGTTCCATGAGATTGTTGAGCAGCGTGGCACCGATCCCGCAGCCGGCGACGTCACGCAATGCTTCGAGACGCGGCTTCGGGTCGTCCTTGAAGAGGGAAGAGCCTTGATCGTCAAGGACGTTGCGGATGCCGTCGATGAATCCTGGGCTCATCTGGCTCTCGCAATCTTGCCGGAGAGCCGGAATTAAGACAGTGGTAATCTCGTCCGTTGAGAACGCAACATTTGCGCAACGCTCTGCAACGCGCTTCCAGCGCGGAGGCATTGGCAGGCTACGGTGTGGCCCGTCACTCATACATCCTCCCCGTATGTCAGAAACTATCGCATAAATATCTGACAATGTCAAAATCTCCAAAGCGAGCACCTAGCCACGAAGGTGAGGACGCGACCTATCATCAAGAGTTGGAATAATTTAGAAAATCAACGGTAGGTGGGTCTGACGCTGATGGGCTCTGACGAACTCCAAAACGAAGCGGACATCGCTGAGAACGAGTGGCAGGAATTCCGTCACGAGAATGCGGAACCGATTCATGTCGAGGAGCTGTTCCGCCTCGATCTCAAGAATCTGCCGGAAGACATCGTTATTCGCATCTTGGACGACTATTTTCCGGACACCTCAATCTGGAGGGAAGTCGAATTTCTTGTGTGCGAGATCGAGGAGCATCTCTACACAAAATACTGGGAGCACAAATTCTCCGCTTACGCCTTCGCGGAAGCGATGGAGCGCGCAGTTCGCAGGCTCTCAAATGAGGGGCATCCCATTTCCGATCCCGCCCGCGACGATGACGACGTGCATATCTTCGTGCGTTGGAAACTCACACTCCCGCTTGAAACTCCTCACGATAAGCTGGCGGAATCGATCAAATCGGCGTTCGATCTTGTCTGGAGCCGGGCTGATTCAATTCTTGAAAACTCCGACTCAGTTCTGATCCTCGGAAAGGACAAAGGACCCGCGCTCGATCGGCTCAAGAGAATCGCCACTAAGCTCGAAGATATCGGGTATTTCACGTACATCATCAAGGAGCAGCCGGACAGATTGGGTGAAAGCGTGATCCAGAAGGTGATGCGCTTTGCGCTCTCGTCAAAATTCGTAATTGTCGAGGTGCGAGCTAGTTCGGAAGGGCCGGTGGTGGCGTAGTCAATGGTTGGACTTCAACCGCCAAGCAGAGCTTGTGGATCTGAAATCAATGCGGCAGAAGCGCTAAGCGACGAGGCAGCGCGTGATCCTTGAACGTGGGTTCTAATCGCTGGGAGTTGGCTCTAGCATCGCGCTGTCGAAAGCGTGCACGATCAGCTTCTCGGAGTATGCGATGTGGTCGATCATTGCTTGCCGCGATTGCTCGGCATTGCCTTGCCGGAAGATTTGATACAGCTCCCTGTGCGAAGCGAGTTCGTGCTGCTTGAATGCATCCAGATCTTCGACATTCTTTTCCAGCATCACGCCGGCTCTGGCCATCAACTGTGTGAATGAGAGAACGAGCTTGGCAAGGACGGCGTTTTGCGAAGCCTTTGCCACCATGTAATGGAATTCGACGGCCACGTATGCGATGGAGTCACCGCGCTGAATGCCCCTGTCAATCTTCGTGAGCACGTCCTCCATTGCCCAAAAGTCCTCAGGCTTGCCACGGACTGTTGCCAACGCAGCCGTCCCCGCCTCTACAATCTTTCTGGTTTCCAACACGTCGAGGATAGCCTCCTTCTCGAGAAGAATGGCCAGAACATCCGCGCTGATGATGTACTCGGCAGTTACCCGCTTCACAAAGCACCCAAGGCCTGGACGGATCTCGATTAAGTTGAGGGCTGCCATCATCTGCAGTGCCTCGCGGACCCCGGTCATGCTCACCCCGAACTGTTCGACGAGCTCATTTTGGGAGGGAAGCTTGCTTCCCGGTTTGAAAGTTCCGTCTTTCAACCAGCCGATCATCTTGTCTAGCGTTTGGGTAGAAAGAGTGTCGCGATTGTCGGATGAACCATGACCCTTGCGAATCTGACGAGTCGCCACCGGATATCCTCCCCTACTGGAATTATGATACAGATATGTCCAATCATACCTGTTGACCTTCCTCATCTGCAAGAGGCTTAGAATCAGTGACTCTCGTCGCCGATTCCCATGTTACCAGCAGGCAGGGCACCCATGCGCGCCTTCTCCAGGCGTCCCTCATACACCGTCAATATCGTAGTGCTGGCCGCAACCAGAATTCCGCCTCCAATCTGACCTAACCCAACGCTCTGATGCAGGGTAATGATGGAGAGCAGCAGACCAAAAACGGGCAGAAGATAGATGGAGACGGAGATCTGGGCGACATCCAGGCGCCCCAAGACCCACATCCAGAGCACCATCGCAAGGCCCCAGACGAATCCTCCCAGCACAGCGATTGAGACCCATACCTGCCATCCGTAACCGGCCACAAGATAGAAGGGATGCGATTCTCCGCAGACAGAATAGATAGCGCAGGCCGAGCCGGCCACGATATAGCTGAAGACGAGTAGCTCGACCTCACTGAAGCGCGTTCTCACAATCTTGCTGTGGGTATTGAAGTAAGCGGCGCCAACGCCAGAGATGAAGATGACCAGATTCCCGAGCAGCAAATTTCTGGAGAAGGAACTGTGGCGGATATCCTGAACGGACAGCAACAACGTGCCTCCCAGAGCCACAACGATAGCCGCAAGCCTCAGCAGCGTGAAGCGCTCGCCGAGCAAAAGCACCCCCATCAGGGTCATCATCACAGGTATGGTCAGGGACAGAATCGCGCCGTTTGACGCATTTGAATGAGCGATACCCCAGGCAAGCCAAACCGAAGACGGAACAATACCGAACAAGCCAAGGAGCAGGAAGTCAACCACGCTGCGCAGGAAGGGCCGCACTATTGGGGGATTGCCGCGCCTTCGCCGCTCCAGGATCAGGAAAGGCAAGAGGAGTGCGGTGGCAAAAAGCAGTGTCCAGAAGTTAAGTGTGGTCACGTCCATTGCACTGGAGGCGATTTGGTAAGCGGGGTATTCCGAGGCCCACATGAGATTGACCAGGATAAGCACAGCCAGATCTACCCAGTGAGAGGGGTTCAGCTTGTTCATGCGGGGTCCTTTCTCTGTCTCGCCGTGCCTGAACGAAGAAACCAAAACAGACCTATCATATCAGAGCAGAAAGAATATGGATAAATGAAAGATAATGTTATTTTTCAAGAGCATCTAACCACTTCAAGAGATATGATTGCAATGAAATAAAGGACACGCGAGGAGCATCGAATGAAAATCGAGGCAAACAGCGGTCGGACTATCGTCATTACAGGAGCAGGGAGCGGAATTGGACGTGCAGCGGCGCTCGCGTGTGCGCGCCGTGGCGACAAGGTCGCTGTTCTTGATATTTCTTCTCAGGCCGTGGCGCAGACTGCGGCCGAATCGCTGGTCGCGGGAGCTGAGGGTGCCCTGGGTCTGGTTTGCGATGTGTGCGATGAGGCGCAAGTCGAGGCTGCATTTGCGCGTTCCTCTGACGCTTTCGGGCCGCCCTATGGAGTTTTTGCCAATGCAGGCATTGATATTGGCGGACTGATTCACGAAATGCCGCTTGAAAACTGGGATCGGATTCTGCGCACAAACCTGACCGGAATCTTTCTCACCTGCAAGCACGGCCTGCGCCATATGCTTGGCGCAAACGTGCGTGGATCGGTGGTGTGCTCTGCGTCGCCTGCCGGTTTTGTGGCGCAGGCGGCAGGCAGTTGCGGAGCCTACAGTGCCACCAAGGGCGGAATATCCTCTCTCGTCCGTTGCATGGCGATCGACTACGCACCTTTCGGCATTCGCGTGAATGCGGTGGTCCCCGGAGCTACTGAGACTGGGATGATGTGGAACAACGTAGAACCCGCGCAGAGGGATGCCATGCGCGCACAGCTTTACCGTGAAATTCCGTTGGGCCGCCTGGGTCAGCCTGAAGATCCGGCTCGTGCGGTCCTCTGGCTGTTGTCCGACCAGTCCGATTACGTTACCGGCTCTCATCTTGTCTGTGATGGCGGCATCCTGGCCAAGAGCTCGATAAGTGTCTGATCGAAACTCCGCGGATCCTGGCTCAGGCGCGGTGATTGAACCGGGTGAGGACCTCCGCGCCCTGGTCGGTCACCAACATCACCGATTCCAGCCGCACGCCAAACTGCCCCTCGAAATAGATGCCGGGCTCCAACGCCAGCACCATCCCCGGCTTCAATTCCAAGGTGTTATATGGGACGATGCGTGGCTCTTCGTGCCAGGATGCGCCCAGCCCGTGGCCGGTGTGGTGTTCATACGTTCCACCAAGACCGGCAATCTTCGCCCGCCCGGTCGCGTCCAGATCGCAAGCCTTCGCCCCGGGCCGCACCAGCTTGATGAGGCCTGCCAGAATCTCTGCCACCTGATCCAATAGCCGGTTCTGTGCCGGGGATGCATGGCCGATCACGAGCGTGTTGCAGGAATCTCCCCACATGCCCCTGTAGCGCGGGACGAGATCGACGATAACCATCTCTCCTTCGCGGAGAATCCGGTTGCCCGGCAAGCCACCTGCCTCTGCGCTCCGCGATCCTGAGATCAGGTCGGCTAGAATCGGCACCCGTCCCCCTGCCGCGTGCTCCATCGCCTTTCGGATCTCGCCAAACAGCTCAATCTCGCTTATGCCGGGCCTGGCCGCTTCCCTCGCTGCGCTCTGGCCCACGTCGGTGAGCCGGACCGCCTCCCGCAGAAGCTGAATCTCGGCCGGGTCTTTGATGGCGCGCATCGCGGCAACCTCCGCGCTCAGGTCAATCACAAGCAAGGGCGTATGTGCGTGTTCGATCGCAATCAGCAGAGCGGCAGGCAGATGTGCTGTTTCGACGGCCAGCACCGGGCGGGAGATTCCTTGCAGGCGGTCCACTATGCAAGAGCACAACTCTGCCATGCTATCTGTCGGCTCGCGAAAGGCGTAGCCTGGAAAGCGGGAGACCAGAACTCCGCTCGGCGCCGGGTCCAGAACCTCACCCTCCGCAAGCAGGAGTTCAGGCCGCCTTCCGGAAATCAGGACCAGTACACTCGCGCACGGAGTGAACGGCGATGTTCCCCACTCGATGGGCGCTTCATAGCCTGCAAGGTAGCGAAGGCTGGCTTGCGAACTCAACAACGCAGCCCCCACTCCCATCTCCTCCAGGCGGCAGCAGAGGCGCTCCAACCGCCGCGGTATCCAGCAGGATGCTTCTTCCCGGATTGCTTCGATGAGTTTCATGAGGCACCTGGTCTGCGGGCGAGAGTGATCCTTTCAAACTACCTCACGGTGCGCCAACCATTGGACCAACTGCTCCATAAACCGGCCGCAGCCGCTCCACTGCTGAAACCGGGCGCCCCAATGCGGAGCGACATCGGAGGTGAAGGCCAGCGTTCGGCCCGATCCGTACTCCCACACCGCGAGCATCGGATCACCGGTCTCTTTGAACGTGGCGAGTATCTCCGCACCGGGCTTGACCTGGACACGATTATAGCCATTGAATACAGGGCATTCGTCCCAGGGAAGGCCACGCACAACAGGATGGCTGGGAATTTCGATCGAAGGCGAAACTCCTTCCGGCGTTTCCTGACGGTCATCCATCCAGCCGAGGCAGTTGACCGGCAGAACTTCTTCCACCGGGGTTCCGCGGTAGTTTCCTGCGTTATGGCGCCCGGTGAAGCTGGCGTACCCGCCGATCATTGCCAGTGCGCCACCACGGCTCACAAACTCCCGCAACAGCTTCAGCCGGTTCGGCCCCATCGGAGCCTGCACGCAGCGCTCAGGAGGATAAAGGACAATGGCATCGCTTTCAATGTCGCTGAGAAAGATCACATTGAAGCGCTCAATCGCTTCAAGGGCCTCTGGGAAATGGGCCAGTGTATCCCAGGCGGCCATGTATTCCACCTCGAACCCCGATGCTGACCGCCAGGAGTCGATCACTCCCTGCGCCTGGTACTCCACTGCTGCGCCGCGCAGGTCGTAGGTAAAGCTGCTGAACGCGCCCAGCGTTCCAGCAGTCATCCATGAATCGCCTGCGTAAAGAATTCGGATCGGGTTTGACTTTTCCATCGGACCTCCGTGACTGTTAGCGAATCGGTTCGCCAGTCGCTCCCCAGCGGCTGAACGTGATTGCAACGCCCATCAGAATCCACACCGCCGCAAGAATCGGCGCATACCGGACGGGTGCCTCCGGCAGTGGAACGATCGATCGGCAGCCTGCCCAGAAAAGCAGTACAGTCGACAGCAGCGGGATCGCAAGGTGGAGAACCGGCCGGTACTCTTGGCGACGGCGCAGCCAGTAGTCAAGGAATACGCCAAGATTCCCCGCAGCGTAGACCAGGATCAGCCCCAACGTCATGGCCACCCCCAGAAAGTAATACTCTTGGTCCGGCCCGATCCAGAAGCCCATTCCCAATCCCACTCCCAGCGTGATGGCTGTCTGCAGCCAGATAGCGTTCATTGGAGTCTGGAAGCGGGGATGAATTTTCGCCAGCCCGCGTGGAAGTGCGCCCTGCCGCCCCATGGCAAAGAACACCCGCGTCGACGCCGTCGTACAGGCGATTGAAGCCGCCATGATGGAGTTGAAGACAGCAAGGACGACAAGCATCCATGCGCCTCCGAGCAAGTGCCGCGCCAGAATCAGAACCGGGTTCTCCTGGGATCGCGCGAATTCGCCGGTCTGCGCAATGCCCCATCCTCTCAGAATTCCCCACGAGCAGACAGTGAAGAAGATTCCCGTCAGTACGATTGAATACACAATACTGCGGGGCAGGTTTCGTCGTGGATGCTCAGCCTCCTCGGCGAGCGGAGCCACTGACTCGAAGCCCGTGAAGCTGAATACCGCGAAGACCACTGCAAGATAGAACCCACCACCGGAAACCGTTGTCTTTGCAGCGGTCGCTGCGGAATGGGCCGCGCCGGCGCCGGGATGGAGGGCGCCTAACGTGGAGAGCGTGACCAGGATCGCCACTTCAACGGCCGTAAGCCAGCCCATCGCCTTGGCGGAGATTTCGATTCCGCGATAGACCATCGCCGTGACCACCGCAACCGCCGGCACAAAGAACACCCACCATGGAAAAATAACCCCGAACTCGGTTCGACAAGCATTCTGGAGGAAAAATCCCATGAAGGCCAGGTTGATGGCCGTTGAAGTCGGATCGTAAAGGAAATAAATCCATGCGGTGAGGAATCCCGCCCTGGGATGCAATGTGCAGCTGATATAGGTGTAGTAGCCCCCGGCAGATGGATGGTTCCTGGCAAGCTGCGTGAGCGAAATGCCCAGGGTCAGGACCACGCAGAACGCCACTGCGAAGGCCAACGGCGTCGCCGCCCCGGCGTTAAGAGTAATGTACTGCAGGCTCAGCACCAGGCCCACGGCGGGCGCAATATGAGTCACGCCCTGTACCAGCACCGAGGGAAACTTCAGTGCTCCGTGCCGGAGCTGCCTCGCTTCTTTCCCTCCGTTGTTGTCTGCGGAGTTGAGCCGAGGCGGAAACGAAGCCGCACCTGCTGCGCAACCATGCTCCTGCGCATCCCTGGCGGGCGGTTCGGTCGGAGCTTCCCAGTCGCGCCGGCTCATGCGGACATGTCTCTACCGGGAAAGAGGCTGATTCCGGTTTGCGCCTGGAGGCGCATCCCCGCAAACCACCAACGACCATTGGGAAGACCCGCATCCATCCGATTGCAAGCTCTCCTTGCCCTCATAGTTTTCAACTGATACTACCCATCATACTACGATGAATATTGAGAGGATTCCAATACTCTTCAAGTCATAGTGCGCTTGTTTCCATTATCTTGCAAGCGTAATTTGCAAAGATAATAGCGGTATGATATGCTCCGTTCATCTTTTTAACCATAGCCGATTTGGGCGACATGGAGTTGGCTCATTATGCTGATATCTGATCCAGGCCAGGAAGAGAAAACCAGTTCCGGCCTTGTGCCTTATACCGTGCGGTGTGATAGCTGCGGCTTCACCTTGATCGACTCGGCATACCGGGCGACCTGTCCTCGCTGTGATGGTTCGCTGACGTTCGATTACCCCGCCTCGCAGTCTTTATCGGCCATTCCGGCCCTCGATGAATCCGGCATGTGGAAGTACCGCAATCGGCTGCCGGTCAGCCCTCAGGTTGTTCCCGTCTCCCTCGGCGAAGGGCAGACTCCGCTACTTCGTGCTCGGGGAGCGCAGCCCTACGATTTATATCTGAAGAATGAAGCCGTGAGCCCGACCGGCTCTCATAAAGACCGCTCCCTCTCTGTCGCCATTACCAAGGCAGTCGAGCACGGCTTTACCGCCTGCATGCTCTATTCCGACGGCAGCGCCGCGTTGTCCTCGGCGGCCTACGCCGCTCGCGCCGGGTTGCTCAATATCGCCGTTGTCCCTGCCGGGACCCACGAGAGCCGCCTCTATCCCCTCGCGGTGTACAACTCGGCCATCGTGGAGTTCGCCGGGACTTCGGCTCAAGCTCTGAACTGGGTCCATGAAACCTGCCTGGAACTGGGCCTTTACGAAACATCCACCTACCGCCAGGCCAATCCCTACGGCTCCGAAGGAATCAAGACCATCAGTTACGAGATATTCGCGCAGTTGGGCGCTGTGCCCGATTGGCTCGCAGTGACTGTCGGCGGCGGCGGAACCCTTGCAGGGATTTGGAGAGGGTTTCTGGAACTGCGCGCACTTGGCCTTACTCAGTCGCTCCCGCGTCTCATCGGCGTTCTTCCCTGCGGCTACCGTGTCATGGAAATCGCGCGCCGGCACGGAGCGGCAAGCTTCAGTGAACTCTGCAAGCTTGCAGATTTTCCCCTCGCCGAGACCGCACAGGTCAAGATCGCCATGGAGCACCCGCCAGACGGCATTGAAGCCATCCAGGCAATTCGCGATTCCGGAGGACACTTTGCCTTCGCCACCGACGAAGAAGCCTGGGCCGCGCAGGCTCAGCTCGGTGCCCGCGATGGAATCTATGCGGAAGTCTCGGCTACTGGGCCGCTTGCGGCCATTGAGCAGTTGGAAACTCGAAGTGCCTTCCGCCCTGGCGACGTCGTTGTGGCGGTCATCACCGGCTCGGGCTTTCGCGAGACCGCGGCCACCGTTTCGCCCATTCCCATCCATCTTGAAAAGGTCGATCGAGCGACAGGAATCCAAAGCCTGAAGTCCATCCTCAAAGGAATAACTACCTGTCCAACGGGAGCGAAGTAACGATGATTCAACACCTGCACATACCCGGAACGCCCACCCCAAGCGGACCTTACACTCCTGCCGTGCGCGCAGGGGACTTTCTCTTTCTCTCCGGCCAGGTGGCCATTGACCCGGCAACCAATGAGTTGGTCGTGGGCGCTACCGCGCAACAGACGCGCGCAACCCTCCAAAACATACAACGCCTCCTGGAAGGCTGCGGCGCGCGCCTTGAAGACGTGGTCAAATGCTCTGTGCTCCTTCTGGATGCTGCCGACTTTCAGGAGATGAACGCTGTCTACGCTGAGTTCTTCCCTTTGGCCAAGCCCGCGCGCACGACGGTGGCCGCGACCTTAATGGATGCGCGTCTGCGAGTCGAGATTGAGTGCATTGCCTATTTGGGTAACGCTTCGAATCCGAATGTTTGACCCGCCAGCTTGGCAATCTGGATCGAAAAAAGAGCAAGCTTGCAACACGGTCTGGTAAACATCATATGTGTCACACACATATTAACAGTGAAGCGTATCTGTCAATGTCAATGTTAAATATAAGATAATAAGGGCAATATTGTCATGAGATCGATCGAGCCTAATGAGTGTTTCTTCACTTCTGTTGACGAGATATGACAGGTATGGTATTACTTGGAATCAAATTTGTCCGGCAAGGAGAACGCAATGGCTGTCGCGCAGCGATCCTTATCGAGGAATGAGCCGGTTCGAGAGCGAAGGGTCTCTCTGTGGTCCGGTCAGACCGGACTGACAGCCTGCGTGTGCCATGCCGGCTCACGTCCATTTGCCGGTTTCGGATCGTCTGTCCCGTTCTCTTTCAACGAAGTCCCCGGAGCGCGTCGGCTGCGACAAAGGGAGTTCGCGCGGTTATTTCCCGCACCACCGGAGCTTAGGTGCTCGAACCAGATTCAAGCGATCCATGACGAAAGTCTTGAAGGCCGCTACTGCGCCGTTCCCCTCGCCATCTCTGTTGAATGCCATCTACCAGCAATCGTGAATTCCATCGCAGGCGCCTCTGAGGTATCAACAACGCGCCACACACTCGACTTTGCAAAGGAGAAGCCAAATGATCACGTTCTCTAGAAAACCCTTCCAATCTGCTTGGGAAAAGCCACCTCTCGCCGCCTTCCTGGTGGTGTGCATCGTATTCCTGTTTGGCGCGATGTCCGCCTGGGCAGGCATCACAGGTTCGATTTCCGGTGTGGTCACGGACCCGAGCGGCGCTGTAGTGCCCGGAGTAAGGGTGACTGCAACCAGCACCTCAACCAATTTGGAGTTCACTGCGGTCTCGGATGCTCAGGGGTTCTACATCTTTCCCGTGCTGAACGTGGACACGTACACCGTCAAGATTGGTCATCCTAGCTTCAAGAACTATCAACAAAACAACATCAAGATCGACGCCAACTCTGCGATCCGCGTCGACGTAAAGCTAGAACTGGGCGCGGTCACCAACACCGTCACCGTGGGTGCGAATGCCCTGCAAGTGGAAACAGAGAGTACTCAGATGGGTGAGGTGATCGAGAAAGAGAAGATCACCTCCGTCCCGCTGAACGGCAGATCGTTCATCGATCTGCTTGCCCTTCAACCTGGCGTCTCTCCGTATCAGAAAGATTCGACAACAGGCGGTGTGGGAACCCTCTCCATCAACGGCGGACGCCCCAACTCGAACGGCTTCATGGTCAACGGCGCCGACGCGGAAGAAAAACTGCAAAACGGGGCCGCGTTGATTCCGAATATTGACTCGATTTCCGAGTTCCGCATCATTACAAACAACTTCAATGCGGAGTATGGCAATTACAGTGGCGGCCAAGTCAACGTGGTGACCAAATCCGGTTCCAACAAGATACACGGTGACGCCTTCGACTTTCTGCGCAATACAGATCTGGACGCCAAGAACTACTTCTCGTCCCAACGCGGGGTTTTCATTCAGAACCAGTTCGGCGGGACGGCGGGCGGCCCCATCCGCCGCGACAAGATGTTTTGGTTCGGTGACTATCAGGGAACAAAACAAATTATCGGCGCCGCACAGAACTTCCCCGTGCCTTCCACTGCGGATCGGACAGGGAACCTGATCGACGAGGCCGATGCGCTGGAGGGTTCGGATCCCGCGAACGGCGGCCAGGGAGTGAATGGGAGTTATTTTGCCGGCATTTTGAGCAGTAGGCTCGGATATACGGTGACCTCGGGCGAGCCCTACTACTCGAGCGGCTGCACCTCTTCGGCGAATTGCGTATTTCCCAACGGCGTCATTCCACAGAAGGCATGGTCTCCGGTGGCCGTCAATACGCTTAAATACATTCCTACGTCCAATGTCCCCGGCCAGTCCGAGTATGAAACGTCGGCATACAACGAGACGGAAACAGAGAACAAGGGCGGAGGCAGGGTGGACCTCAATTCGCGCTTCGGAGCGTTGTTCGGCTATTACTTCATTGATAAATTCACCCAGGTGAATCCCTATACGTCTGCCAGCATTCCCGGATTCAGCGATGCCAGCCAAGGGCAGACACAGGCGGCCAACATGGGCCTGACCACGACTCTGTCAAACTCGGCAGTGAATGACGTTCGTCTGGTTTACATGCGCTACGTCAACCAGACTGCGGTTCCGATTGGGGGTCTCGGTGTGACGCTCGCATCGCTAGGTTTCAACACTCCCTGGGACAGCACGGGAGGAATTGGGCCAATCGTTCCGGCGCTCCAGGGCGTACCCGCGATGGGGTTCGACAACTACAGTTTTGGTGCTTCGCCCAACGCTCGCAATCAATACAACAACACGGTGCAGGCAATCGACAATTTCACCAAAATCGTGGGAACGCACAGCATGCAGTTCGGCGGGGACTTCCACTACGACCAGGTAAACCTGCGACTGTCACCGGGCGAAAACGGCCAGTTTGACTTCGATGGGTCAGAGACAGGGCTGGATTTTGCTGACTTTCTAGTTGGCGCGCCTGACGACTTTATCCAGGCTAGCTATCAGGTATTGGATTCACGGGCCCACTACTATGGAATTTACGCGCAGGACAGTTGGCGCGCGCGGCCGTCGCTGACAATCAATATGGGTGTTCGATATGAGATCATGCCTCCATGGTACGACACGCAGAACAAAATAGAGACACTCGTTCCCGGGGAGCAATCGGTCTTGTTTCCAGGTGCGCCCAAAGGACTCGTGATGCCCGGCGACCCGGGCGTGTCGCGCGGACTTTCAGCAACGCTCTTCCGCAACGTTGCGCCCAGGATCGGGTTTGCGTATTCGCCGAGCGCGTCGGCCGGAGCGCTGGAAAAGATTCTCGGCGGCCCGGGAAAGACAAGCATACGAGGAGGTTGGGGCATCTTCTATAGTTCCATGGAGGATTGCGCATACTTCTACGCCACGGCGTCGGCGCCGTATGGGCTCTACTACGAATCTCCCACGCCATCGTTGCTTGAATCGCCTTATATTGATCGGCCGACCGGGTTCAACGAGGGCATCAAGTTCCCCTTCAGTTTCCCGCCGCTGAATGTTTCCGCGTCGCACCCGGACACATCTTTCAATTGGCCGCAGGTGCTTCCGCTGACCGGGGGCAACTATCTCAGTCCCAACAACGTTGTTCCAACTGTGCAGAACTTTGAACTCTCGGTGCAACGGCAGTTGAGTGGTTCCACTGTAGGCAGCGTCAGCTATGTTGGCTCAATCGGCCGTCATCTGCTTACCTTCGTAGAATCCAACCCGGGTGATCCGAATCTCTGTTTGTCGCTAAGCGATCCCAGTTCCGTAGCGCCAGGATCGGATACCTGCGGACCATTCGGCGAGCAGACAGTTTACACAACTGCGGGCGGAGAGACCGTAAATGGAACGCGGCCACTTTTTGGAAACAATTTCGGCAGCAATCCTTTCACGGAAACGTACGCCAGTTCCAGCTTCAACTCCCTGCAGGCGAGCCTTAAGCACAGCTCAAAGTACGCCGATTTTCTGGTGGGATATACCTATTCGAAATCGATGGACAATGGTTCGGGAATGGCCGATTCAACTAATCCCTATCCCGGGCAAGCGGGGAAGAGCCGGGGCTTGTCGCTCTTCGACAATCGCCATGTCCTTGTGGCCAGCTATTCCGTTCCACTGCCATTCGACAAGTTCACGGCCAAGGACAGTGCCGCCGAGTATCTTGTGGGCGGGTGGGTTTTTTCCGGAGTTTCAGAGTTTGCGAGCGGGCAGCCGATAACTCTGAAAGAGGACGACGACCGCTCCTTGAGTGGCACCTTTGGCGGCCCGATAGACGTTCCGAGCTATTCGAACAACGGATCGAAGCTTTATAACGATCGCAACCCGCGTGACGGCAAGCTGTACTTCAATCGCACTTACTTCAAGCCCGAGCCTCTGGGTCAGGTTGGCAATGCCATGCGGCGGTCCTTTGCCGGCCCTGGCTTGCTCAACTCCAATATGGCACTGGCGAAATCGACGAAGATCACCGAGAGCACGCAATTGCAGTTCCGCGCTGAGGCGTTTAACGTGTTCAACCACGCGCAATTCTCGAACCCGTCCGGCGACATCAGCAACAGCGGCTCGCATGGCTTCGGTTATGTGACCAAAGCCCTCGATCCGCGCATTCTGCAGGTGGCTTTGAAGCTGCTGTTCTAGGGATATCTAAAGGAATCCGAAGAGTTGTTCGTGTTTCAGAGCGTGGCCGTCCGAGGGCGGGACGGCCACGCCTGTCTGATCACTCTATTGTTGTCAAGCGCGATAATGAGCCAGAACGATGGCGCACTCACAGCAACCAACCTTGGACGGGGAGATGAACGATATGCAATCAATCGATGAGACGCGGAATATTGCCGCTGCGCAAGGTGAGCACGCGCGGTTTGCTGGGCGAGTTTGGAAGGGGGCGCTGGCTTGGTCTCTCATCTGCTTGATGGCGTTCGCCTGGCGGCCAGGCGCGGCCGCGCAACAAAGTCAGAAGCCTTCAGACTGGAAGATCTTCATTGCCAACGACGCGTGCTCGGATTACACGTGGGGCGACGATGAAAAGCAGAACCGTCGCGACTTCGCCGACGTGGTCCGCGCACATCTGGATGAGATTCTCCAGACGAAGGGCCAGGCCTCTCAAATCGATCACTACAACCTCTCGATCACTCAGGAAGCGCTGGCCTTCGCCGAGTATTATCCGGACCGCAAGGAAGAGCTGATCCGGAGAATCAAGGAGGGCTACATCGCGGTCGGTCCCGACTACAACAACTCGCTGTGGGGTTTCCAGAGCACCGAGGGGATGATTCGGACTCTCTATCCGGCACGGCGACTTGAAAAGGAGTGGGGCCTTCCTTTGAACGATGTGGCGCAGCACATCGAGGAACCGGCCTTGCCCTGGGGCGTGGCCGCAATTCTGGCAGGCAGCGGCTACCACTGGCTGGTGGCGCCTTTTCTGGATTACGACTCGACTTTCAGCAAACTGGCCAACCCACCGTTGTTCGTCTGGGAGGGTGCGGATGGAAGCCGGATTCGGGTGATCATGGACCGTTTCGCATCCGAGAAAACGGGCTACGTGCAGGGGGCTTACCTGCTGCGCGATCCGAAGCGCATTGACGCCGAATGGCTGCCGCATTACCAGAAACTGGATGGCTACCCGCTCAATATCATCCTCGCCGCAGGGACCCATGGAGACAACCATCCCGACAAGGCGCACCTGGCGTCCTACTATGCGCAGGGCATTGAGAGTTATAACGCGCAGCCCGGCGAGCACCCGAAGTTGGTGAACGCAACCTATCCGATGTTCTGCGCGGCAGTTGACCAGGCGCATCCGAACCTGCCAGTGCTGCGCGGTGACTTTGGCGTCTCGTGGGACTTTTGGCCTGTGACTCTGGCGAACTACGCCGCTGCCGAGCGGCTCGGGGGGCAGGAGTATCTTTCCGCCGAGACTTTATGGGCAGTGGCCGCGCTGGCCAATCCCGCTGCTGCCGAAGTCTCGCGCCCGGACCGCATCCAGGCGGAGTGGGACTGGATCATGCTGGCGGATCATGCCTGGAATGGCGCTAGCGACACGAACCGGGACGAGAATGCAAGGCTGCGCTGGTCCTGGGGACAGGACCTAAGGCGCCGAGCGAAGCAACTGACGGACCGGGCATGGAGCGCCGCGGGCTTGACCGCGGATGCATCTCATCTGACTGTCTTCAATCCGTTGTCGTGGCAGCGTGAGGACCTGGTGCGCGCGGAGGTGCCGGAAACAGTGGCCGGTGTGGCGCAGGAGGGCAAGCCAATTGCCTCGCAGATCGTCGAGGAGGATGGAAAGAGGGTTCTTTACTTTGTTTCGCCCAAAATCGACGCCTTCGGATTCTCGACTTTGTCACTGACTCCAACGCCAGACACGGCCGGTAGTGGTAAAGCTCTGCAGGTAAGCGAGCATGGCCTGGAGAGTCCCCGTTACAAACTGCGCATCGACCCTGCAAGTGGGAGGATCGTCAGCCTCGTCGACAAGGCAACAGGCCATGAGATTGTTACCGCCAATGGCCAAGGCATCGGCGAAACGGTCTTCTTCAATGGCAAGGAACATCGCTTAGAGAACGTGCGCTCGCAGGTTGTGGCAAGCGGGCCGGTTCTGGCGCGCGTGAAGACCACGGGCTTCATCCCCGAAGATTCGGTTGAGGTGACTTCCTACGCGACACTGTATGCCGGGATCGACCGCGTCGAATTCGACATTCGCATCCACAAGCCAGTGAGTACGGAGGAGCAGCGAATCACGCATACGTTCCCGGTGCTGGCGGCGGGGTCGGTAGAGCGCGTCGAACAGATGGGCGCAATCGTGCGTCCCACTCCGGCTCCAGGGGGCGATTTGCTGCCCGGCGCCGATTCATCGCGGATCGCTGTGCAGGGCTTTGTCGATGCATCCGCTGCTGGCGGGCCGGGCGTCACCATCACGCCGCTAGAGGCATTTGCGTTGCGCCAGGATCTTGGCGGCGTGACCTTTGAAGCTCTGGGAAACGACCAAAACTACAAGGAAGTCAACAAGACGCAGGACGGCCAGACCGACTTCCGCTTCCGCTATGCCCTGCGCACCCACTCCGTGGCCTACGACAGCGCGAAGGCTGCGCAATGGAGCCGGAGCTACACCGTTCCGCTGCTCGTGTCATTCGGGCAAGCGGCCAGCCAGCCGAGGCCGCAAATAGATCTCGATCCGGCTCGTGCCGTGGCCACGGCTTTCAAGCCCGCTGAGCAAGAGGGAACCGAGTTGCGCATTTGGGAAACCGCGGGTAGCTCGGGCCCTCTCAGCATCGGTGTCTCCGGATATCGCGAGGTGTTCCAGACCGATCTGCTGGAGCGTGATCGGCACTCCGTACCCATCGTGAATGGAAGAATCTCTATCGACCTTTCGGCCAATAGCTTCGCTGCCGTCCGCCTTGTTCCCTAGACCCCGGTTCCGGTTCGGATGTACAACCCCGCTCTACTCGACCGTGAGGGATTAGCCAGGTCGAACCATCACATCGTACGGAGAAACCGGTCATGAAGATCACCAGGATCGAATCACATGTACTTCTTGTTCCTGACTACGACGCCTCCGCCTGTTCTTCGGCCCAGGATGACATCATTGTCGAAATCCACACGGACGAAGGCATTGTCGGAGTGGGAGAGGTAGACACCAATCCATGGGTTGCGCAAGCCATGATTCATGCGCGGGGAACCCATGTGCTGGGGCTGGGGTTGGAGGAAATGCTGATCGGTCAGGATCCCCTGCAGGTGGAGGCCCTTTGGGAAAAGCTTTTTATCGGAAGCTACATGACCGGCCGCCGCGGCATGGGGATATGCGCGATGGGCGCATTGGACATGGCCTTGTGGGACATTCGGGGCAAGGCGCTTGGGCTGCCCTGCTGGAAGATGCTGGGCGGCGCTCGGAAAGATTTCGTCACTCCGTACGCCTCGCTCTTGCCCTCGGGCCACACGGTGGACGATTACAGGGATTCACTGGTGTTGAAGACCAAAGAAGCAAAGGCGCGTGGCTTCCGGGCCGGCAAGATGGAGGTCATCATCAAGGGACCCTACGCGCACAATGGCCTGGATGAAGACGACGAAGCAATCGTCGAGATCGTGGCTGCATGCCGCGAGGCGGCAGGACCTGACTTTGTAATGATGGTTGACGTAGGCTACTGCTGGCGCGACGCCAAGGAGGCGTTGCGGGTTCTCAAGCGTCTGGAACCGTTTGACGTCTTCTTCCTGGAGACCCCGCTCTCGCTCGAGGATATGGATGGCTATGCCTTTCTTCACGATCACTCGCCGATCCGGATCGCCGCGGGAGAACTGCAGAACTCGCGGTTCGAGTTTCTGGAGCTGATGGATCGAGGCAAGGTGGACGTAGCTCAGCCGGATGTGGGTCGGGTTGGTGGATTCACCGAAGCCAGGCGCGTCTGCGAGATGGCTCAGGATCGCGGCCGACTGATTGTGCCGCACTGCTGGAAGACCGGCATCGGAATTGCTGCATCAGTGCATTTGGGCGCGGCGACGGCACACTGTCCTTACATCGAATATCTGCCGGCGGAGTTGTCGGAATCGATGTTACGCCGCGAGGTTGTTCGGGATGAATTGGTGATGCAGGATGGCCTGATTTCACTGCCTCAGAAGCCCGGCCTGGGAATTGAGCTGAACCGGGAGGCTCTGGAGCGGTACCGGGTCGACTCCTTCTGCCGGTAAAGAGCGGCGCGAGGAGCGTGAGCGGCCTTCGATCTGGTCTCATCGGAGGTGTTGATCAACGCTGTTTCTTAACCCATGGGTTATGGCACGGAAGACGAAGTTAACGACTATCGCAACACCGATCCGCGTAACCATTCTGGTTCTACGAGAGAAATTCCGGCCCCATTGAATGGCTTAGCCTCCAGCTGGCATCATGCCCCTTCGTAATCCATTCTGAAGCGTTTCAGGCGGCCCCACAACTATATGAATGGTCGCCGATCGAGTACGAGCTTGAGCGGCCAATCGGTGACGACTTCGCTGGCGCCAAGAAATTGCTGAGCCTCAGCGACGATGCTGATGGCTGCTGTCAATGAATGCACGCCATCATGCTTTGAAAACGTCTGCTTCCGCCCCTCGGGGCTGAAGACATCCCGCTCTAGAACGTCCATTATTCGACGCACACTGTTGCGCACATCTTCAAGGCGATGCTCACAGTAGCGCAGAGTCCGTGTCATAAGGTAGATCTCCACCTCAACCAGACAAGTGCGCCGCATGAAGCTCTATACACATCCTCGCTCCATGACCGTGCTCCGGCACACTCGAAGATCCCTTGTCTCATTTGCCCAAAGACACTCAAATTCCAGACTCTCAAGCCTCGAATCCGAGCCAACGCTAGCCTCCACGCCGCTCCACCCGACTTTAATGCGGCATGATCCTACCCAGCTCAGTCTGTTTCCGATCCCTCTGCACCCGGTCAGACCCAATCAAACTGCATAGCCTTCCATGGGGGCGGCTTCCTTCAAGTCGTTGTATCCGAAGCGCCCTACTGATGGCATGCAAGTAAGCAACGTTGTGCTAGGGGCGCTCCAGATACAACGCTAGGACATTCCTGACAGCATTCCAAGGACTGTTCACTGAGATATAACTGAAGGGTGGGCGACCTCGGCCGGAACCAAGAATCATGGAGGCTTTTCCGCCAGTTGTGCTAGATGACCGGATTGTCAAGCATGCGGTCCCTTGTTATTTAGGCGGTGAAGCGCAGAGGTTCAGTCATTATGTGTGGGATGCCTATTCGACGAACCCTTCAGAGTCCAAGGGCGAGACGTGAGTTGGCTGGCTTGCAAGAGCACTTTCTGTCTTTGCGATCTGCTGAAGAAGAATGCACCTGACCCTGCTGGCGCCCTCTTCGTCCAGTCCGAGGTGCGAACACTCTTCCATCACGTTCAGCGCGAATCGAAGTTCCATCAAAAGGGCGGGATAGGCTCGGTCGTGCATTTGGAAAACATTTTACCCGATTCCCGGCGGACCTCCCTAATAGGTTAGAGACCTTCCGCGGCTTCCCCAACTCGCTTCCAGTCTGGCTCGACGTCAACTAGCTTATATACTGGCCGATACGGGGAGAACCGTGGAAAAACTGAGGACGCTGAACACGTTGCTAGAAATGACGAAGGAGGCCGAGGATTTGGCCTCAAAAGGCGAACAGATGGAGCGCATCAAGACACTCATCGCGGAGATTCGGCGCAAAGCGCAAAAGGAGTACGAAAGGACAAGAGGGGATCAAGGACGGGGAGAACCCCCAAATCCGACACGATATGAACTCTGCATGATTGGTATACGCGAGGAGTTTGGCCGCGGAAGTAAGTCCAATCTGAACATGCCTGCTTTACGTGGAAGCCTCGGTCGAATTCAAGAGGAGATTCACAGAACGATCAACGAGATCAAAGCTAGGCATCAGGTCATGTAGCCAGGAAGATCACAGCGTTGCGGATGAATTGTCGCTCAAATCTCCCCAACGTGATCTACCTCACATTGGGTAGGGTGGACGGTGATCGTGCGCCAGAACGCGGAAATCACGAAAAGCGGCCTTGAAGCCGACTTATAAGAATTGATCTGAACAGGAGGCCCTCGTATCCGCCAATTGGAATGTGGATTCCAGGAATTGCACGGCAAGCAGTGCTTTATTCGCCTTATGGGTCGATGCAAGCGACTGCGTGCGAGGTCCGGGCTAGCCCCGGTTGAGAGAAACGAGACGAATTTCTACATCTTCAAAACAGGGCATTTCAGCCACTCTCGCGGACTTGCTCAAACTAGGGATCAGTTGGGCTGGAATTTGAAGACACTGCTCTTGTCGATTGCCGCATTGACAATACCCTGAAAGTCGTCCCAGCGGCACGTATTCGCTTCGGTCCCACGTTCATCTACCGTCAAAACCTCACGGGCCGGAGGAGTATCAAGACTTAATTCACGCAACTCGCGCATCTGCTTGAGTGTTTGCATCGCGACCGTTGCCCGAACGAAATAGGCTCCGCTCTCATTTTGCCAAAGCTCAAATGTCAGTTCCGTCCCCGGCGGCGTATCGTCCCTTCGCCCATCGAGCGTCCAATGCAGTCCGAGGAGCGCGGCCACCCCGGCTAGATTGGTGTCGTGTCCAACCAGCACGACGATCTTGTTGTTCACGGGCCCTACCGCATCTTCAACAGGACGTTGCTCCACTCCCTGGTCGAGCGTACGCAAAATATGGAACAACATGTTCGATGCTTCAAGCCGAGCCGCAGCTGTCGTGCGATGCGTGAGGTCGAAGTTCTCAGAATGCAGGGCGAGGAATCTTCTTAATTGGGGTTCATCCACCCGGCCCCAACCTACCTGATCGTTCGGCATGCCCTCAGCGTACTCAAGGAGAAAATCCTCAGCGAAACTCGATGCCTGTGCCAACGGACCGCGTACTGTGGGGACTGAGTCGCCGTCTCGATTTCCCGCGGAGTTCGGAGTGCCCAGGAGTGAAGATTGAGGAACGTGAACAGATGTGCATGCCCTCTCAGGTGGGCATCCCATCAGAACGCGTTGCATCTCTGTCAGCAGCTCGCTTTGCTCCCGGTCCGGTTGTGAAGCGCCTTCTGATTTGAGTGCGGTTTTTACGGGCTTGGCTTCCAGCTGTCGTCCCCGATGAGCAGGATGAAACAGCGGATCATTTTCCCCGGCAGCGAGGCTGTGCACCGCTGGCGGACAGCTTGGAAACAAACCTTCCGCCATGGCGCGTCCGCTTTCCATTGTGCGTTGGTCCGTATCGGCCCAAATGTAGGTCCGCGCCCCATCCGCGCATCCACTTTCGGCGACTAATCCATTCTTGGCAAACGACGCTCGATCGAAGCGGCCGAACGCCTTTACGAGATCGAATCCGCGAGGTGTGAGATAGCCCGGCGCCACGCTCCACTTCGGCCAGGGCAGCGCCGAGTAGGTATCAAGACGATCCTGCGCCCAGGTTGGTGAACGAACGCCGTGCCTGCTCAGGATTACGACAAGTCTCAGCTGTTCCTTGTCCCCATTTTGAGCAGCAGATGAGTTTCCTTGTGGGTTCTGAGCATCAATCGGAAACGTCGTTCCCGGCATAGCAAGCAGAAGCCAGAGAATCAAGCGAGAAAATCGAGAATGCTTCATTGATCTCCAGTTTGATTGCTGCAGTGACACAAATCGAACTGACTGGAAAAGCTGGCGGAAAATGCCCTTCATGTCTCATTCACACAATCTAAAACACAACCTTAGACTGTGCGGACATCCTCGTGAGTTTAGGATGCCCGCATAGTTGAACGAGTTGAAGATAGACCGGCGATCTGAATTGGCCGAGTTGAAACCCCCAAGGGAACAACTAGAACAATGAAGAAGAAGCCCTGGCGCTCTTCTCTTCTCCAAAGTTATAGTGCAAGCCGACGGTGTAGGTGGGTTTGTAATACTCGCGCTGATTTACAAATTGCGTGCTGCCCTGGTAATAACCGAAGACCTCGTTATTGAGATTGAGTCCGGATACAATCACGCTGAGTCCGCGCCAGGTGCGATACGATGCCTGCGCATCAACCTGCAGGTGCGCGAGGGTCCAGATATCTCCTGAGGGACCCGCGGGACCAAGGCCGCTTGGATCCGCACCTGCGCCGGGAGCGAGCGAAGGCGCGATCCAGTTATATGAGAATAGGCTGGCGCCATTATCGGCAATTCCCATGCGGAGGGAGAAGCGCTTCGTGTCGTAGGTCGGGCTGAAGTTCCAAGTATTGATGGCTTGGTCAATCAGTCGCGGATGGTCGGTTCGCAGTGGGAAGCCCTTCAACTGCGATCCTGTGTAGCTGTAGTTGGCAGTGATGCCCAGCCCTCCCAGAACGCTGGGAAGATAGTTCAGATGCTGCTGAAAACTCACCTCAAAGCCGTAGAGGTAAGCATTTTCTCCATTGATGTACTCGGTCGTCGAGAAAGAATCGCCGCCTGAGGAGAATTGCTGGACAGTCGAAAGCAGGCTTGGAGGCAGTGTTCCCGCCGGCAGCTGGGAGAGATTGATGTTGCCTGGAATCACGAATTCAAGCTGCGGTGCGGTCAACTGTTTGACAAAGAAACCGCCTTGGATCATGCCCAGTGGGTGCAAATAGGTTTCATAAAGCAGATCGTAGTTGTTGGCGTGTTCGGGTCGCAGAGACGGATTGCCGATACCGACCGTCGCGGGACTGGCCGAATCGTCCTCCGTGACGTATGGGACGAGCTGATATGGATCGGGACGGGCCACGCCGCGCGAGTACACCGCGCGGAGGTTGGAGTCCGGAGTGAGTCCAAAGCGCAGTTGAATGCTGGGCAGAACATCAAGGTACGAAGGATTGTTGGCAATGCCGTTGATTGTCCAGCAGTTTAATTGGCCGGTTGTGGTGCAAGGCGCGGATGGCGTGGTGCCGGCCGGGGTACCACCGGGGTCGTTAGGGTCAAGCGTGAGGTTATAGCCGAAGGTGTTCATGTTGGTCTGCTCGAAACGCAACCCGGTCTGCACGTGTAGCTTGCCGAAATCGACAGTGTTCATAACGTAAAACGCGGGAATCTGCTCGACGTAGTGAAAGATGTTCGGTGTATTGTCGAGCGCAGTCTTGTATGGATCCGTCGTGAAGAAAGTCGGATTGGAGAGCACAAGACTTTGCGTTTTGTTGAAATCCGAAACGGGTCCAAAGTGGCCACCGAAGTAGGTTCCGTTGTAGTAGTCGGTGTTTTCAAATCCGCTCTGCAGAGCAGACATCGTGTACGAACTGATTCCAGAGCCGGTGGTCGCCCATCCGTCGTAAACGGTCTCGGTGGAATCCTGCGATTTGTGTGCGTTCGAGAATTTAAAGCCCGCCTCTAATGTTCCGAAGTGCCCGCTAATTGTGTAGTTGTGGGCATAGGAGAGCGCCGCAGTGAGGTCGAGCTCCGCAGTCAGGCCCTTGGAGATGGTGATGTCCTTGAAAGTCCAGTTTGCTGCATTTTGCAACGGAGAGTTGGGGCCGTCACAGACTCCAAAAGTGGGACGATACACATCGGTCTGTGCTGCAGGATTGTAGTTGCAATTGAGCTTTGTGGTATTCCAGGCGAAGTCTGCCTTTGGATTTCCTGCAGAGTC
>PLST01000335.1:0-231 GCA_003164255.1 Acidobacteriaceae bacterium
TTCAATCGTGGCCGGCCGCTGCCGTCTACGATCCAGCCGTTCTCAATCAGAGTCCGCATTCCGTCAGCCCCTCCTGAGCACAGCGCCGAGAATTCCGTAGTACCCTTCCACGGCCTTCAACAATTGGTCGATATCGATGTACTCGTCGATGGTGTGCGCAAGGTTTTCGCGCGAAGGCCCAAAGCCGATGGTCCTGATTCCGGCCTCGCCTGCATAGTGGCTGCCGTTGGT
>PLST01000335.1:325-8998 GCA_003164255.1 Acidobacteriaceae bacterium
CTGTCATACGTTGCGCGGCAGTAATCCGGCACAACCGATGCGCCGGGATACGGTGAAGATTTGATGTCGGTCAGCTCCAGGATTCCTTCACCCAGGACCTCATGCACCGGTGCCTTCAGCTTGCCGATCTCCGCAATCAACCGGGCCATTTTGTACACCGCATTCACGCCGGCGCGCGGATTGGCTGAGTGCGCAGGCTTGCCAAACGTCTCCACCACTACCTCTGCTCGTCCCCGCTGGCCTCGTTTGAGATTAAGCTCCGATGATTCACCAATCACAACGTAGTCGGGCTTGATGCGGCTGCTGATCTTCCTTGCGGCGATTCCCTCAAAACACTCCTCATGCACAACACCGGAAACGTAGATCTCGCCCGCAAAATCTCTCTGCGTGTCTTCGGCGAAGAACGCCGCGGCCGCCACCATGGCGCTGACCGCGCCCTTCATATCCGATGTGCCCCGGCCGTAGATCCGCCCGTCGTCGATCTCTCCGCCGTAGGGCTTGTGGGTCCATTTGGACTCATCGGGAACGGGCACGGTGTCAATGTGCCCATCGAGCAACAGCACCTTTCCAGGCCGATTGCCCTTGATGCGCCCCAAAATGTTTCCGTACTCATCCACAATCACTTCGTCGAAGCCAAGCTCGTCAAACGCCTGCTTCATGCGCTCAACGACGGAATCCTCCTGTCCGGAATAGCTCTTCCTTTGAATAAGCGCCTGGCATAAGGTAATCGCCAGCTCGCTCCGTTCCGGCGTCAACTTCATTGCAGTGCTCCTTCTTTGTTTGCCTCTTGCGGGCGCTTGCGCCCGCGACGGCTGTACGCAGTTCCTTCGAGCGGTAAGGTGTTGCGCTTCACCCCGTCGCGCTGAAAATAGGCGCAGGCCACGGCAGGCGCTGTCGCCACCATCACGATCTCGCCAACCCCCTTGGCTCCGTAGGCAAGTTCCGATGGATTCTTCTCGACGATGCGGCAATCGATCTCCGGCACTTGCGTTGAGCGCAGCAGCCCCAGGGTGCCCAGCGTAACAGCAGGCGCGCCGTTCCGCACCGTGAACTCTTCAGTGAGTGCGAAGCCAAGTCCCATCGTGACGCCACCTTCAATCTGGCCTTCGACGCCGTTTACGTTGATGGCTTTGCCCACGTCGTGAGCAGCCACGACTCTTTTCACCATCCCGGCCTCATCCAGAATCACAACCTGGGTGGCGTAGCCATATGCAACATGGCTCACTCGATTCGGCTTGTCGGATGTCATGGGATCCGTGACGCAATCGTATTCGCGGTAATACTCCTTGCCTTCGAGCTCGACAAGCAGATGATGATCGAGATCTTCTTTGAGCGCGATGCCTGCCCTGCGTGCGGCTTCGCCCGTAACCAGCGTTTGGCGCGATGCTGTGCTGGTACCGCTGTCGGGAGTGACCATCGTATCCGGCGCGTGAACCTTGATTCGAGATTTCTCAAGCCCAGTGGACTGGGCAACGATCTGCACGAGCACTGTCGCAATTCCCTGCCCCATGCACGCGGCGCTGGTCATGATGGTGACACTGCCATTCTCCACCTTGAGCTTCACGCGTCCCACATCCTTCACGCCCACGCCCTTGCCGCTGTTCTTGAATGCGCACGCGATGCCCGCGTCGGGATGGGCATCCATCACATCCTTAACGGCGAGCAATGTCTCCTTCAGCGCCGTGCCCTCGTCGGCAATCTGGCCATTTGAAAGCACGCCGCCCGGCTCAATGGCATTGCGGTAGCGAATCTCCCACGGAGAGATGCCAACCATCTTCGCAAGCAGATTCAGATTGCTCTCCATCGCGAAGCAGGTCTGCGTAACGCCAAAGCCGCGAAATGCGCCTGAAGGAATGTTGTTGGTGTAGACCGAGCGCCCAACGATGTCCACGTTTTCAATCTGGTAGGGCCCCGCTCCGTGCGTACATGCCCGCTGCAAAACCGGGCCGCCGAGTGAAGCGTACGCGCCCGTGTCCGCCAGAATGCGCGCCCTTACCGCAGTCACCTTTCCGTTCTCATCGCACGCCGTGGTGTACTCCATCTCCATGGGATGGCGCTTCGGGTGCACACGAAAACTTTCCTTGCGGCTGAGCGTGAGCTTCACCGGCCGGCCGCTGTGCCAGGCCAGCAACGCGGCGTGGTGCTGGACTGACATATCTTCCTTGCCGCCAAAACCGCCGCCCACATATTTGCTGATCACGCGCACTTTCTCCGCTCCAACTCCGAGCATGCGCACAATCTCGCGATGATCGTCGTAGACGCTCTGACCAGCAGTGTAAACCGTCATCGGACCCTCCAACGCTGGAATGGCAAGCGCGCTCTCCGGTTCGATGAATGCGTGTTCCTGCCGCGGCGTCGAGTACCGCTCCGTAACCACATGACAGCCCGCGGCAATAGCCTTCTCTGCATCGCCCCGCTTCATGATGGTCTCTGACAGCAGGTTGCCGTTTGGATGAAGGCGCGGCGCATCAGAGGCGAGTGCCGCCTGCGGCGACAGCAGAGCAGGCAGTTCCTCGTACTCCACGCTGATCAGCGTAAGCGCCTGTCGAGCTGCCTCTTTCGTGGTAGCGGCCACAAGGGCCAATGCGTCGCCAACGTAGCGCGTCTCTTCCCCTTCCGCAATCATCACTGGCCAGTCGTGGACAATGTGTCCAATCAGTCGNNAGCACGGCGCCGTGCAACATTCCTTCCACTTGCATGTCGTCGACAAACTCGCCGGTGCCCAGCAGTTTTTCCGCCGCATCCAGCCTTGTTGTCCGCGTGCCAATTCTTCCGCCGCCTTCCTCTGTCTGCGCGGCCGGTTCATCGCGAAGAGATTTTGCCGCTAGCTCGATGGCTCGCTCGATTTTCTTGTACCCAGTGCAGCGGCAAAGATTGTAGCGGATCGCGGCCTTCACCTCTGCAAGCGTCGGGCGAGGATTGTGATCGAGCAGAGATTTCGCGCTGATCAACACGCCCGGCATGCAGAAGCCGCACTGCACTGCGCCAGCCTCGCCAAATGCGTCGGCATAGATCTTCTGCTCTCGCGCCGAAATCCCTTCAGCGGTTGTAATTTCCTTCCCGTGTACCTTCGCGAGGGTCAGCGTGCACGCCCTCAGGGCCTTGCCGTTGACGAGCACCGAGCAGGAGCCGCAGACTCCCTCGGCACAGGCATCCTTTACCGAGACGAGCCGCGCATCTTCGCGCAGATAGGCCAGCAGATTCTTGTCTGCATCCACCGAAACGGCATTCTGATTCAGCGTGAACTCGAACATCACGGCCGCTCCTTTCTGCCTACTTATCGTGCCGCAGCGATCTTCTGGTTGTACTCACTCACCTTGGCGTATTGGCCATCCCAGAAGTCCTGGCTGCGCATGGAATCGAGGAAGGACTTGGTGTAGCCGAATTTCAGCCAGTCGTTTTCCTTTTGTTGAAACAGCCGCTCCTTGATCGCGGCTTTGCGGAAGTCGAAGATGTGATCCTCGCCGGCATTCAAAAAGATGTCGTGTGTCCAGCGCTCCAATACCTGCGGCGCCAGATCGAGAGAACGCTTGTTCAGATCGTCAAGAACTGAGTTATAGCGGTCGAAACCGTCGGTCGCGATGGTGACGACGTTGTCCTCCGGCCCGAGCCGCAGAAACTTCGCCAGCTTGATAGCGCCCAGAACGTTGCAGATTCCTGAGGGGCCAAACAAGTTGCGCAGGCTCATGGCAAAATTGCGATCCACGCCAACATTGACCAGCGCCTCAACCCCATCGTGAAAGATCTTCACGCCCTGCACCGTTTCTTCATCGCGAATCAGAATCACGAAGTCAGTATGGAGAACGTTGTGAATCAGCGTGCACATCTTGTCGCCGATTCCCTCAATACGATGCTGCCCGCGCCCGCCATTGGCAAGCGTCGAGCACTCGTAGGGCTCCAGCGCGGCAATTTTCGCGTCAGGGAAGACCGCCTTGATCTGGTCGCCCGCGGCCAGCGTTCCAGCCGAGCCCGGCGCCGAGGTAAATCCCGCGATACGCCCGTTACCGATGCCCTTCACCGCCTGGAGCGCGCTGTTGCCCGTCACATGGCGGTGGAAGCGGTAGTTGGGAAAGAGCTCAAATTGCGCCAGCGCCCTGTTCTTCGGATGTTTCATCAACTCGCGCGTCTTCTCGAGCGTCAGAATCACATCGGACTCCGAGCCCGGCGTCAACTCCAGTTCGCCGCCGTATTTCCTGATGCGCTCGTAACGTTCTTTGCTCATGGTGTCAGGCATGATGACGATAGCGCGAAAGCCGAGCAGCTTTGACACATACGCCGTTCCGATTCCGAAGTTGCCCGTTGAAGGGCCAAGGATGGTATGTTCTCCCGGCACAATGTCGCCATCGACAATGCCTTCAATCAGCGTGCTGTACGCAGGACCAACCTTGTGCGACCCGGAAGGAAACCCGCATCCGAGCATCACGACGATGTTTGCGTCGACGCCCGTCAACGCCGAAGACAGCACAATTTTGCGAACCTGGTTGGACCCATCCTTCCAGGTGATGTTGAACAGATTGATCGGATCAAGCTCGTCGTTCACGAGCGCCGTCAACGCACGTGCGCGCACATCCTTGCTGAGCAGGCTCGGATCGAGCATTTCATCGTACGTGGGACCATAAGGAATCTTCGCCATTTTCCCGCTTCTCGCTTTCGTCTCTCATGAGCGAACCGCCGCTCAAAACTCTTCCGTCACGCTGGAACCGTTGCCTCAACCACCCTGCGCACTTCTTCCATCTCGGGCCGCACCGCAATGGTTTTGCCCACCGCGCGCATTGCGCTTTGAATATCCTTGAGCCCGTTGCCGGTCATGATGAGTGCGACGCTTTCAGAACGATGAATCACGCCAGTAGCCACCGCGCGCATCACGCCCGCCGCGCCTGCAACGCCGGCCGGCTCGCCAAACACGCCTGCCGTCTGTGCAAGCAAAGGAATCGAGCCAAGAATCTCCTCGTCAGTGACAGAAATAAACGCGCCGCCTGACTCGGTGATGGCGCCCATTCCTTTGGCGAAGTTGCGTGGATGGCCGACTGCAATGGAGTCCGCCAATGTGTTCGCCTCGCAGGGAATCAGCCCAGTCTGCGCTTTCCATGCGGTCACGAAAGGCTTGCATCCATCCGCCTGCACGCCAAGAATTCGCGGCAGACGTTGAATGAAACCCAGCGCATGCATTTCGCGCAAGCCCTTCCAAACACCGCCAACCGTACAACCATCGCCGACGCTCACNNGCTGGCCTGCATGCAAAGTTCCCAGGCCTGGTCGTATGTACCCTGAACTTGAAATACCTGCGCGCCGAACACCAGCAACTGCGCAACCTTTGCTTCAGGAGCGCGCGCAGGCACAAAGATGGTGGCTGGCAGGCCCACGGCGGCTGCGAACCCGGCAAGCGACGAAGCTGCATTCCCCGTGGAAGCGCAGGTGATGCGCGCGGCTTTGTTCTCGAGCGCCTTCACCACGCCTATCGCACTGGCGCGATCTTTGAACGATGCGGTTGGGTTGCGTCCTTCATCCTTGACCCAGCATCGCGCAACGCCCAACTTCGAAGCCAGCCGCGATGCGTCGTAGAGAGGAGTCCAGCCAACCTGCAAGGGCGGCAGAGCTGTTGAGTCATCAACGGGAAGCAAGGGCCGGTAGCGCCAGATGGAGAGATCGGGGTTCGCGGCCAGAGCGGCGGGGCTCATCTCGCGTTTTACGGCCTCGTAGTCGTACAGCACATCGAGAATGCCGTCGGCATACCCGCACGCCGGGCAGAAGTAGTCCACCTCCGCCGCCGAGAATTCTCGCGCGCAGTGAACGCATCGGAGCCCGGTGACATTGCTCATCTTCTTCAACTCCCTTGCCGGCCTCGCGGCCAGCTACAACGCCATACTGAGTGCGCCACGCTTGCAGCGGCTCACGCACAAGCCGCAGTTGAAGCATTTCTCTTCGTCAATCAGCAGCGCTTCCTCCTGGCTGATTGCGCCGTACGGGCAACTGATCTGGCACTGGCCGCACAACGAGCACCGCTCCATGTTTACCGCCGGGGAGTGGCCGGCCTTCGGCGTGCCACGCTCCTTCATCCTGCGAATCGTCAGTCCGCGAATCTCTTCAACCGATTGGTAGCCGTGCGCGTCGAGGAAAGCATCCAACTCCCTCGCGATTTTTGAGTAAATTCCCGGGCCGCGCAGGATAGCCTCAGTGCAAACCTGCACCGCGGAAGCGCCCGCCATGAACATCTCTGCAACATCGCGGCCATTGGTAATGCCGCCCACGCCGAAGATGGGAATCTGCACCACGCGGGCGGCCTGGTACACGCAACGCAGAGCCAGCGGCTTGATGGCCGCGCCTGACAACCAGCCGAAGCCATCCTTGCTGCCCATCAGCGGCAGGCCCGTTTCAAGATCGATGCTCAAACACGGGCCAAACGAGTTGATCATCACCAGCCCGTCGGCTCCGGCCTTCTCCAGCGCGACAGCAATCTCCTGGATGTTGGGGTGCGGGCTGAGCTTCATGAACACGGGAACATCCACCGCTGCTTTTGCGGCCTTGAGCGCATTCACGATTGGTGAGATGTCGTTGCCCACATAATGCGTGGAGAGCTCAAGCGCGTCGGCATACGGCTTCACCAGCACGGCCAGCTCGCGTATCTGATCCGCAGAGTATCCAAGCCCCACGATCACCGGAAGCCCGGTCGAGCGCGCCAGCTTGTACTCGGTCTCGAGCCACTGCTCCTTGGGCAGCTCTGACCACAACTCGGTATTCAGAAATCCGCCGCGAATCTCTGCCATGCAGGGCCGGGGCACATCCGCCGGCTCGACTGAAATCGTCTTGGTAACCAGCCCGCCGGCGCCGCCCTTGGCTGCGGCCTGCAGCATGGCTCCATCTTTTGAGGGGGGACCGGCGGCGGGAAGAATCGGATTCCTGAAATCCAATCCACAGACGTTGACATGNNAAGGGGCGCACGGCCGACGCAATAAGACACAACCCCCGCCGCCGCTTTGTGCATTGATTGTCGTGCAATCTGCGGCAACGCAATGTGATTTGGATCACAACACTTGGTCTCCTTGGTTGGCTAGAATCCATCGCACCATGGAGAAGTCCGCAATCCTGTTGGTCGGCAACGGCCGCCTCATCACGCGCGAGCCCCAGCAGCCTCTGGTTGAAGACGGTTGCGTGGCAATCCGCGATGGACTGATTGCCGAGACCGGACCGACCGCCTCGCTCAGGCGCAATTACCGCGGTGCCCATTTCATCGATGCACGGGGCGGGCTCATCATGTCCGGGCTGATCAACACGCACATGCATCTTTACAGCACGTTTGCGCGTGGAATGGCGCTGAAAGACGCGGCTCCGGGCAACTTCACCGAGATCTTGGAGCGCCTGTGGTGGCGGCTCGACAAGGTGCTCACGCTGGACGATGTGTATCTGAGTGCAGCGGTGGCCATGATCGACTGCATCCGCAACGGCGCCACCACCATCTTCGATCACCACTCCAGCCCCGGCGCTGTTTCCGGCAGCCTGTTTCGCATCGCAGAGGCTGCACGCCTGACCGGACTGCGCAGTTGCCTCTGTTACGAAGTGACGGATCGCGAAGGCCCTGAAGTCGCACAGCAAAGCATTGAAGAGAATCGCGCCTTTCTTGAGAGTTGCAAGCGTTCCGGAGGCGATCTGCTGCGCGGGCTTTTCGGCCTGCACGCTTCGTTCACCGTAAGCGATGAAACGCTTGAAGCCTGCCGCCGCGTGGCCGCCGACTCCGATGCGGGCTTTCATGTTCACGTTGCCGAGGCGGAAGCGGACCAGACCAAATGCCTGCTGAAACATGGCCGCCGCGTCGTGGGACGTTTCCACCATTTCGGCATTCTCGGCAGCAAGACCATCGCCGCGCACTGCGTGCATGTGAACGACATCGAGATCGACCTGCTCAAGAACAGCCAAACCCTTGTCGTCCACAACCCCGAGTCCAACATGGGCAACGCCGTGGGGTGCGCTCCGGTGCTCGAGATGGTCCGCCGCGGCGCGCGCGTGGGCCTGGGCAGCGACGCGTACACCGCCGACATGTTTGAATCTCTCAAAGTGGCAAACCTGCTGCCCAAGCACCAAACCGGGCAGCCGGGAGTCGGCTGGGCCGAGCCGTCTGAGATGCTGTTCAACCGCAACGCTGAATTTGCAAGCGCCTGTTTCGGCCGGCCCCTTGGAACGCTGACTGCCGGCGCACTTGCTGACCTGATTGTGGTCGACTACGATCCGCCAACGCCGATCACTGAAAGCAACATCAACAGCCATCTGTTGTTTGGAGTCTCGGGACGCGCCGTGCGATCCACCATCATCGGAGGACGCGTCGTGATGCTTGACCGCGAACTGCCCGGCATGGACGAGGCAGCGATTCTGGCCAAGGCGCGCGCTGCCGCTCAAAAGCTCTGGCAACGATTCTGATTCTTCCGCACGCGCCGTTCTTCACGTCGAAAGCATCAGCCGATTCCGCCGCCTTCGATTCACGGCTGACCTGGTTTTCCGGTCGGCCCATGCGGGATTCGGTCTATTAGACATACGGAAGACCAGCGTTCCTCCGGCAAGGCAGCCCTTGCTCATCTCTATGGTAGGCGAGCCGGGGCTCGAACCCGGAACCCTCAGCTTAGAAGGCTGATGCTCTATCCAATTGAGCTACTCACCCACGCCTATTCATTGTAACTTTGAACC
>PLST01000335.1:9040-9678 GCA_003164255.1 Acidobacteriaceae bacterium
CGCCGGCAAGCCGCGCCACATACGCGCGGCAAAAGCTCTCAGCCTGCTGCCACTCACCAAAAACTCTTCCGTCCACAGGAAGCAAATCCACATAGCAGGCAAGCTCGCCCGTCTCCTCCTGCCAGAGATCGCATTTTGACGTCCACCAGGGCGACTCCGGCCCGTTCAATGCCGTCAGCAGCTTTCCCAGCGCAGCAAAACCGGCCGCCTCGGCAATCTCACTGACGCGCTCAGGCTGCTTGCGCAGGTCAATCCATCCCGGACCCTCGGCCTCAATCACCGGCGCGCCGCCGCCAATTTCCGCCTCCCAATCAGCTTCCATTCCGTCCGCCGGTCACTGCTTGAAAGTAGCGAACCACCGTGGCCTCGGCCCAGTGAGTTTCTTCGCCCTTGTCGCGCGAAAGAAAGGCGCAGTGTCCGCCGTGCCGCGTCTCCACAAGGTCAATCTTCGGGTTGGCCTCGATCAACTTGCGCGTCTCCGCAAACATGCGAATGAAAGGGTCGTCCATGGCGCTGATGATGAGCGTGGGCACGTCGATGCGGTCCACCACGCGCGCGCTGGCCACGCGGTGGTAGTAATCGTCGGCATCGTCGAAGCCGCAATAGCGCGCCACAATCTTGTTGTCGAATTCGCGCAG
>PLST01000066.1:0-1536 GCA_003164255.1 Acidobacteriaceae bacterium
GCGTTTGCAGTCGCTCGATGTGCTGCGGGGCCTGACCGTGGCCGTTATGATTCTGGTCAACAATGCGGGTGACGGTGCGGCTTCTTATGCGCAACTGCGCCATTCGGTATGGAATGGATGCACGGTGACGGATGTGGTCTTCCCATCCTTTCTGTTCATCGTGGGTGTATCGATCGCATTGGCATTGGGGGCGCGTCTCGATCGAGGCGTCTCTCCACAATCCAATCTGCCGCAGATCGGCAAGCGTTCCGTGCTGATCTTTGTTATTGGGTTATTGCTGAATGCGCTGCCATTCTTTCACCTTGCAGAGCTGCGCTACTGCGGAGTCATGCAGCGCATTGCTCTCTGTTATGCGCTGGCGGCCGTCGTTTTCTTGTTTGGCCGTGTGCGGGCAAGCGTTGCGGCGTGCGCATGCGCATTGATCGGCTACTGGTGGATCATGCTGCACATGCGGGTTCCGGGGATAGGAATGCCGGGCGTGGACGTGCCCATCCTGGATCGTTTCGGCAACATGGCATCCTGGCTGGATCGTCTTCTGATACCGCAGGCGCACCTGTATCATCACACCGTCTACGATCCGGAAGGTTTGTTGAGCACACTGCCTGCTGTGGGCACGACGCTCCTGGGAGTGATGGCCGGAGCGTGGTTGCGGACAAATCGTACTGTGGGGCGCAAAGCAGCGGTACTCGGCGCGGTTGGATTGTTCCTGTTGGTTGGCGGAATACTTTGGTCCTATGACTTTCCTCTCAATAAGCGACTATGGACGAGTTCGTATGTGCTCTTTACCGCCGGCATCACGGCGATGTTGTTTGCCTTGTTTTATTGGATTATCGATGGCCCGTGGCAATGGCGTCGCGGCCTCACGCCCAGTCTTGTCTTTGGCACCAACGCATTGTCGGCCTATGTATTTTCCGAAGTGCTCGCTATCGCATTGGGTGCGATCGTTCTGCGCAGCGGAAGAAACCTGCAACAACTGCTCTTCGCCCTGTTGCCACAGTGGATGGGTTCGCCGGCGTTCGTATCCTTATGCTATTCCGTTCTATTTGTAGGCGTGTGCTATGTGCCATTGCGTGAGCTCTACAAACGCGGCATCATCATCAAACTGTAGCCTCGCCAGGCTGTAAATCTCTTAGGGTGCACTAACAATTCAAGTTGCACAAAGAATCGAGAATACCTCGGTATCAGGACTCTCCGCGCAGTTATTTCACATTCGCCGGGAGTAAGGCCTCCGGCTCTGTCAGGGGATATTACTCGAAGCTATCTTTGATGCACTCGANNAGCGCGGCAGGGACGATCTGGCAGATCTTCGCGGAGGCCGGTAGCGCTTCACGCTCCATGGCACGACGTGCGGGTTCAAGCAGGCTCTGCCCCAGCCTCATGGCTAGCCCTCCGATGACGATGCGTTCTGGGTTGAAGAGGTCAACGAGGATCGCCAATGCTTCTCCGAGACGACTTCCGGTGTTGCCGATGATGCGTTCCGCCAAGGGGTCTCCAAGCACGAGCGCATCAGCAACGTCTTTTGCGGTCAAGACGCCA
>PLST01000066.1:1568-3712 GCA_003164255.1 Acidobacteriaceae bacterium
AGCAGAACCCCATCTGCGATCACACCGGCGCCCAGGCCCGTTCCCATCGTGAGGAACACCATGTGGCGCGTGCCCTGTCCGGCGCCGAATCGATGTTCTGCCACTGCACCTGCGTTCGCATCGTTTTCAATTCGACATTCAATGGCGAATTCTTGTTGGAGTATAGACGTGATGGGCACATCGACCCAGGTCGAAAGGTTCGGCGGTGCCTGAATGATGCCGGCGGCCTGGTTCAGTGGGCCGCCGCAACTGACGCCGATCCGCCCTAATCTTGAGTTATCTATGTTCAAGTTATCAACGAGCTGATGAATGGAACGTTTGATCAGCTCGATCGCGCGTTCAGGGCCATTGCCCGGCAAGGTGGGAAACTCAATGCGCGCGAGCATCACCGGCGGCTGAGATGAAAGAACGACAGCGGTCTTGGTGCCACCGATATCGACGCCGATCCAGATTTTGTTCTCCGGCTCTCGGCCAGTTGACTGCTCACTCATATTTGGCCCTCCCGAACACCGAAACTGCCAGCACGTAAAGAAAGCAGAGCAGCGGCACCATCATTGCGATTCGAATGCCAAGGTGATCTGCGGTCAGGCCTACCAGAGGCGGAATTACGGCACCACCTATCGATGCGGTCACGAGCAATCCTGAAAGAGTACCCCGGAACTCGGCGAAGGTATTGACGGCTCCGCTAAATAGAAGGGTAAAGAGGACCGAAGTAAAGAAACCGCAGGCGGCGAATCCAATAGCAGTTAAGGAAGTTTGACCGAAGATAGCGAGGAGAAGGCAACATGTTGATCCCAGCGCATACAATCGCAGCATGGAACGCGCTCCAAGTTTACGAATTCCCGGTGCGCTCGTAAGTCGACCTAACCCTTGTAACCCCCAGAATAGCGAGACGGTGAGAACCGGCAGTCCGGGCAGGCTGTGCATGGGGAGACCCTCGCCCACGCTGGCCAGCCTGGTTACGCCGAGGCCATGAACCTGCTGAAAGAACTTTACAATCCAGGATGCGGTGCCAACTTCCGCACCAACGTAGAAGAAGATTGCAAGACAATATGTGATGGCTACCGGGTGTTTCAGCAGCTTCGCGATATCGGCGAAGCGAACTTCTCCGGCTTTCGTAACTACCCTCGCTGGAAAGTGTGCAGAAACCAGTAACGCCGCGAGGATGGCGCAGAGCAGCGCAAACCACCCGTAAATGTGTTGCCAGGGCTGTCCATTCGCCTGAATCGCAGATAGAAAGAAAGGACCCGAGAAAGCACCAATGCCACAAAAGCCAATTGTCAACGTCAGGTTCCGNNCGTGATAGCTTTGAAGCCCGTGGCAAATGGAATCGCACCGCAACCGATGCCCATAAATAACATTCCCGACACTACGACCGGCTTTGCTCCCAAACGATCCGCGGCCATGCCCGCCGGGACAGAAAATACCCCAAAGGATATGTAGAAGGCGAATGCGAGCAGGCCACCAGCGAAAAGGCTGAGATGGTACTGGTTGATTACGATGGGTATCACGACACCCACTACATTGAGAATGCACCCGAACGCAAAATACGATGCGCACAAAATCCAAAGCAACTTGTCGGGCCTCTGATGATCGTTCGTATTCATTACAGGTCCCTCCTCACCGGCGTCGTCATTGGCACAACCTCACACGGCGGCATTCGCGCTTCCGCAGTTACCTGAGAGCAATTGCAACTCAACCATCTCGCAAATCGTGTGCAAGACAAATTTATGGCCTTCCTGAATGCGGGCGGTAGTGCGATTGGCAACGAGTAGCGTAACGTCCGCAAGCCCGGCACACCGCCCTCCATCCTGACCAAGAAATGCGATGCTCTTCAGGCCACGCTCTTTTGCCGCAATAAGTGCTCTGCGCACATTTTCACTCTTGCCGCTAGTCGTGAACGCGGCAAGCACGTCCCCGGGCTTTCCGAAAGCGCAAACTTGCCGACTAAATACATCGTCAAAGGAGTAGTCGTTGCCAATCGCAGTAAGGTCGCCGCCATGCGCAGTAAGTGAAATGGCGGGATAGGGACGCCGATCACGCATGAACCTGCACACAAACTCTGTGGTCAGGTGAGAGGCGTCTGCCGCGCTCCCGCCGTTTCCGCAGGCCAGAAGCTTGTTCCCGGCCAGAAGCGCCGTCGC
>PLST01000066.1:3837-4295 GCA_003164255.1 Acidobacteriaceae bacterium
ATCGCTTCGAAGACGGCTTTCATGAGATCTTTCCAGCTCCGCGCCTTGCCTGTTCCGCAGTTGAATAAGCCTCCGACGCTGCGATGCTCAAGAAAGTGAAGAGTCACATCAATGGCATCCTTTATATAGATGAAGTCACGCATCTGTTCGCCATCGGCATAGTCCGGCCGGTACGACTTGAACAGTTGCACCTTACCCGTGTTCCTGATTTGGGCGTAGGCCTTATTGACCATCGATCGCATGTCGCCCTTATGATCTTCACAAGGGCCAAAGACGTTGAAGTACTTCAGCCCGACTATGTTGCAGAAGTGTCCGTTGGCTTCGGCCCATAGGTCTACGAGATGCTTAGAGTATCCGTACATATTGAGCGGCTTTAACGTCCACAGGGGCGAAGCATCGGAGTATCCATTGCTGCCGTCAACAAAAGTCGCGGAGCTGGAGGCAATGACGAAGCGAGC
>PLST01000063.1 GCA_003164255.1 Acidobacteriaceae bacterium
TAGCGCAAACCTAGCCGGGAAGAGGCGTCTTGCCAAGATTTCATTCAAGACGTTGATCTGTGACTCAAAGTCAAGGGTCGTTGCCCGGGCCGGAGAGATCCAGCATGTTCAAGAAAATGTATTAAATCAATAAGATACACGGAGCCAGCATCATCGGCAGCCATTTTATCTGAAAAATATGTTGACAGTTGCGTGTCCGGCTACTATTGTTGGATCCCGGTAAAGTAATCGTTAACTTTCCGGTTCGGAAACTCGCACAAAGAGGAAGTCGTAAACGTTATCGCAAACGTTATCTCTGGTGAGCACCAACAACTCTAAAGGAGGCAGTATGGTGAAGTTAGTGAGGAGACTCCAGGACAGGCATTGGCATCCTGGGCTACTTGTGGTGCTTTTGAGCATTGCATGCTTGATAGCCCCGGCCGCCATGGCCCAGCAGGCAACAGCGAACGTCAACGGCGTCGTCAAGGATCCAAGCGGCGCTTCAGTTGCAAATGCGCAGGTTGCGCTCACGAACGTGAACACGGGCGTCGTGAGGAGAACAACCAGCAACGCCGATGGAATTTACGACTTCCCGAGCGTCGTGCCGGGCGTCTACAGCATGCAGGTTTCCGCGGCCGGCTTTTCCGCGGTGTCGCAGCCGGCGGTAACCCTCCAGGTCGGCCAGACTGCAACCTTCGACTTTCATCTGGCCGTCGGCGCTACAACAAGTACCGTCACGGTAACCGCCGCAGCCCCCGCGCTGGAGACTTCAACCTCTGAGCTGGGCACGGTAGTTTCTCCGGCGCAGGTCAACGACCTGCCTTTGAACGGCCGCAACTTTACCGAATTATTGACAATGCTGCCGGGTGTCTCAAACATCAATACCGACCAGAACAGCGGCGGTGGCGGCGGCTGGAATGGCGCGTCGATCGGGCAGTTCAGTTTCCCGGCTGTGAACGGCGCCCGCAACCGCAGCAACATGTTCATCCTTGACGGCGGCAACGATTTGAACACGCTGTCTGGAACATACAATTATTCGCCCATCATCGACGCCATTCAGGAGTTCAAGAGTCAGGGCCACAACGATCTGGCCGAGTACGGCGGCGCTGCTGGAGCCACGGTGAGCGTGGTTACAAAAGGCGGAACCAACGAGTACCATGGCGATGCGTGGGAGTTCCTGCGCAACCAGGTGATGGACGCCAAGCAATACTTTGGGACGTCAGTAGCTCCCCTGCGGCAGAACCAGTATGGCGCTTCGATCGGCGGTCCGCTTTCGATTCCAAAGCTGTACAACGGCAAGAACCGCACCTTCTTCTTCGTAGCCTGGGAGGCTTACGCGTACCGTTCCGCGGTGGAAACCGGAACGCTGGGACCAACGGCTGCGATGCGCGCCGGCGACTTCAGCGCCCTGGGCGTTCCCATCTACGATCCGACAACCGTGGTTGCCAGCGGCAACACTTACACGGGCGAAACCTTCACCCAGGAGTACAACGAAGGGCCGGGCAACACGGCTTTGTGCGGCGGCGACATCAATTGCATCCCACAGAGCCGGATCAATCCGATCTCGGCGCTCTATGAAACGATCATCCCGAACAGCGGGAACCTGGTCAACGGAAGCAACCTCTATGTCCCCGCAAGGACCGACTACGACCAGCAATCGGGAACGGTTCGCGTGGATCAGAACTTCGGCAACAATAACCAGGTCATGTTCCGCTACAGCCAATTCGATCTGTTCGAGACAAGTCCATCGGGCACAATTGGCGATGCCTTTATCCACGTTCCCGGCCACAACTACATCGGGCACTGGACGCACACCTATAGTTCGACGGCCTTCTCTGACGTGTACTTCGCCAGAAACTACGGATACACCTACACCGGCACCTCTCATGCCGGCGAGGATGCGGCGTTTATATCGCAGTTGAAGACCGACGGGATGTCGCCGTTCTTTACAGTCCTGAACAACACGGATTATGCCCCGCAGTATTCAGCGAGCGGCTATGTCGGGTTGACCGGTTCGCAGTTGCAGTCGACCGGATTGGGGGATGACTGGGAGTTCGGTGGTTCATTCACCAAGATCCTGGGCAGACACACCATCAAGGCCGGCGCTGATTTTGTGACCAACAACTTCACCTCGCCGATCGCATACTCCAATATTGGTTTCTCAGCCCAGCAAACCGCGGGTGTCGGGGCAAACCAGGGCGTCGGCGGAAATAGCTGGGCGTCATTGCTGCTCGGTATTCCATCCTCAGCCGGCTACCGAAACATCCACGAAGTGGCTAATGGCGGATGGATCGACGGGATATTCATCCAGGACCAGTTCAAGGCGACGAGCCGTCTGACCCTTAACCTCGGCTTCCGCAACGACATGGTTTACACGCCGATTTATGGGACCGGTAACGCCGGCAACTACTACACCGGCAATGCCGACCCTGTTACCGGCCAGTACATCCTCAACGCGCTTCCGCCCAACTGCTCGGCGACCCAGGGTGCGCCCTGCATTCCGACGGGCATCTACACTGCATCCAGCACGCCTGCTCCGGGCGGACTTCCTGCGCACGCAGTCGTCAGCTCGACTTCCCGCGTGATTAAGAACTCACTTTTCGACTGGGCTCCCCGAGTCGGCCTCGCCTACCGCCTGAATGACAAGACAGTCATTCGCGCAGCGTATAGCCGCTTCTTCGACGAGTGGGCAGACATTACTCAACTCTCGCAGAACTTCGGCGGCAACTGGCCGGCGGTCGCCACCGACCAAAACAACGGTCTGAACCTCAACATTCCAACGGTGACTTCGGCCGATCCGCTTCAATTTGGCAGTGGTGGATCGATCATCTATCCAATTAACGATTTCAGCCAGGTGAGCCAGTGGATGGTGGATCCGAACTTCAAGACACCGGTCTTCGACCAGTGGAACGCAGGTATCCAGCGCCAGCTACCGGCCAATATGACTCTCGATGCGAACTACGTTGGTTCCAACGGCAGGCATGAGGACTGGGGACCGGTCTTGAACGTACCGCAACCAGGTCCTGGCGATGTTCAAACCAGGCGCCCATACCCCTACATGCTGCAGCAATGGTTCGACCAGAGCGTGGGTAACAGCCGTTACAACGCCCTGCAGGTGACCGTCACTGAACGTCCCACGCATGGGATCAACTTCATGGCTGCTTACACGCTGGCACAGGCAAACGCAGACGGCTGCAACCTGGGCGCAAGCTGCGAATCGCAGAATCCGTACAACAAGAAGGGTGATTACGGCACCTCGGACCTCAACGAGCGGCACGTGTTCTCGGTGTCCTTTGGAGCGGCGTCGCCCTACGACAAGTCTCCCAATAGGCTGGTCTCTAC
>PLST01000090.1 GCA_003164255.1 Acidobacteriaceae bacterium
GCCAGCATGGCGCCCGCGCTGGCCGAGAACACCGTGGAGATGATGGTCAGCGGGTGAATCAGGCTCTCATAGAGAATGCCGAGCACGATGAAGACGGAAAGCAACGCGGTGACGACCAGAATCGGCAACGTCGACATCGATTGCTGGTAGGCCTGGGCGGTTCCGGCAAAGAATCCCCGCACCGTTCCCGGCATTCCCAGCCGCTCCTCCATCTCCGTCACTTCCCGGGTCACGTCGCTGAGCGAGGCACCAGGGCGCATGTTGAATGAGACAGTAGCCGACGGGAAAAGGCTGGTATGGGGCACCTGGAGCGGGGTGGTGTTGGCGTGCGCCTTGGTGACGGAGGCGAGCGGCGAAACCATATTGAGCCCCGCGCCTGAGGAAGACTTGCTTGGCGTGAAGTAGATATTGTTCAACCCCGACGGATCCTGCCAGTACTGCGGAGCTACTTCCATCACCACGTAATACTGGTTGAGTTGGGTGTAGATAACCGAGACCTGGGATTGGCAAAACGCGTTGCAGAGGGAACTATTCAGCGACTGCGGGGTCTGTCCCAGCCGCGCCGCGGTGACGCGGTCGTAGTTGAGCATTTCCTGCAATCCCCCGTTTTGCTGATCGGTGTTCACGTCCTGCAGGTCAGGCAGCTTGGCCATATTTGCGAGCAGGATGGGTCCCCAATGCGCCAGATCGGCTGTGTTGTCTGCCTGGATGGTGTATTGATATTGCGCGCCGCCGCCGCGTCCCCCGATGCGCAAATCCTGCGCGGGCTGCAAAAATGCCGAGGCTACCGGCAGGCTGTTCATGGGCTTGCGAAGGCGGCTGATGACGTCCATCGCCGAGGTCTGGCGCACGTCGCATTTCGGGCCCTCATCGCAACTGGTGCCCAGCGGCTTAAGCGCCACGAACATGAAACCGCTGTTGCCGCTTCCGGTGTAAGAGAGAACGTGGGCCACGGCGGGATCGCTTTTGACGACATTGACCAGCGATATGGTGGAGAAATTCATGAAGGGAAAGGAGGCATCCTGCGGGCCCTGCAATTGGCCCATGATGACGCCTGTGTCCTGCTGCGGGAAATAGCCGGTGGGAATCTTGAAGACGATCAGAACGTTGAGCGCAATGGTGAGCAGAAGCACGACCAGGGTCAGTCCGGGATTATCCAGCACCCAGGTGAGAGATCGACGATAGATTGACACCATGCCATCGAAGAAACGTTCGCTGGTGCGGTAAATCCAATTATGTTTTTCGCCTTCCTTGTGGGTTTTGAGCACGTGTGCGCACATGCAGGGCGTGGTGGTGAGGGAAATGACCATCGAGATGACGATGGCCGTGGCCAGCGTCATCGCGAATTCGCGGAAAAGCCGCCCGATGATTCCCCCCATCAAGAGAATCGGAATGAACACCGCAATCAACGATACGCTGATGGAAAAGACCGTGAAGCCGATCTCCTGCGCTCCCTTCAAGGCGGCGGCAAAGGGCTCCATTCCGGCCTCGAGATGCCGGGTGATGTTTTCCATGACCACGATGGCGTCGTCCACTACAAATCCGGTGGCGATGGTGAGCGCCATCAGCGACAGGTTGTCGAGCGTATAGCCGAACATGTACATCGCCGCAAAGGTTCCGATGAGCGAAACCGGGACCGCGACAAAGGGGATCATGGTAGCGCGCAGGCTGCGCAAAAATACAAAGACCACCAGGATGACCAGGCACACCGATCCAATCAGCGTCTTATATATGGATTTGACCGAAGCCCGGATGGTTACGGTGCGGTCCATGTCCACCGTGGTTTTGACGCCCGCGGGCAACACGGCCTCGAGAAACGGCAGTTGCGCTTTGACGCGATCGACGGTGTCAATAATATTGGCTCCGGGCTGCCGGAAGATGGTGAGCACCACTCCCTTTTTCCCGTCTATGTAGCCGGCGGCGCGGAGGGTCTGTGTGGAATCCTCGACGTCGGCCACATCCGAAAGCTTGATGGCCACGCCGTTGTGATATCCGACGATCAGAGGCCGGTAGTCTGCCGCCTCGGAGATCTGGTCGTTGGTGAGGATGTCTTCGCTGACGCCGTTATCGGAGAGTTGACCGCGGGGCGAGTGGGAGTTTTGCAGGCTGAGCGCCGATTGCACGCTGCTGAGCGTGAGGCCGAAACTTTCAAGCTTGGTGGGGTTCACTTCGACACGCACCGCAGGCGCGCCGCCGCCCTGCGCGCCCACCTGCCCGACGCCCTGAATCTGGGAAAGCTTCTGCTCGAGGATGGTCGAGGCCAGGTCGTACAGCTTCGTCACCGGATACTTGTCCGATGTCAGGCTGATGATCATGATGGGCGAATCGGACGGATTGATCTTGCGGTAGGAAGGATTGGAGGGCAGGTTGGCGGGCAGATAGGTGCGCGCTGCGTTAATGGCAGCCTGAACGTCGCGAGCCGCGCCATCGATGTTGCGGCTCAGATCGAATTGCAGGGTGACCGAACTCGACCCCAGCGAGCTCGAAGAGGTCATCTCGGTGATGCCGGCGATGTGGCTGAACTGGCGTTCCAGCGGCGTGGCCACCGAGGCCGCCATGATCTGCGCGCTGGCGCCTGGCAAGCCGGCGCTTACGCTGATAGTAGGAAAGTCCACCTGCGGCAGGGGCGCCACCGGCAGGACAACGAAGGCGATGGCGCCTGTGATGGCCACCGCAATGGTGAGCAGCGTGGTGCCCACGGGCCGCCGGATGAACGGAGCCGAGAGGTTCATGCATTCTCCGTGCCGGAGGGCAGTTCGCTGTCGGGCGCGATACGGGAGAGACGCCGCCCCTGAAAGCGCTGTCCGAGGCGGTCGAAGAAGATGTAAATTACCGGCGTGGTGTAGAACGTGAGCAATTGGCTCAACAGCAAACCGCCGACCATGGCAATGCCCAGCGGGCGGCGCAGTTCCGAACCGAGTCCGGTGCCTGCGGCCAGCGGAATGCCGGCCAGCAGCGCGGCCATGGTGGTCATAATGATGGGGCGGAAGCGCAGCAGGCTCGCCTGGTAGATCGCCTCTGTCGCATCCATGCCATGCTTGCGCTCTGCCTCCAGGGCAAAGTCCACAATCAGAATGCCGTTCTTCTTGACGATACCGATGAGCAGGATGATGCCGATGATTCCCACCACGCTCAAATCCTCGCGGCAGATCATGAGCGCGAGCAGCGCGCCGACGCCGGCCGAGGGCAGCGTGGAAATAATGGTAATGGGGTGGATGAAGCTCTCATACAGGACGCCCAGAACGATGTAGACAGCAACAATAGCGGCGAGAATCAGCAGCGCCTCGTTGGAGAGTGAATTCTGGAACGACGCAGCAGTGCCTTGGAAACCGGACTGCAAGCTGGCGGGGAAATTGAGGTTCTTGGCCACCTTGTCAATGTCGGTGATGGCCGATCCCAGCGAGGCATTGGGGGCCAGGTTGAATGACACCGTGACGGAAGGGAACTGTCCCTGATGATTTACGGAAAGGGCTTCAGTGGTGCTGGTCATCTGCGTGAAGGCGCTGAGTGGAATGGAATTGGCGCCGACCGAGGGCGAAGACGCCCCAGCATTGCTCGTGGTGCCGGCCAGCACAGAAGCCGGCGAGGTCATGACCCCGGAAGAAGGCGTATAGCGAACCGATGTGGTGGTGGCGTTGGAGCCGGCCGATGCCGAGGCAGACGAGGAGTACGACGTGGCTGCGCCGGCCCCGGTTGTGCCCGAGGCTGAATTGGTCTGGATGTACAGATCGCTGAGCTTGGAAGGGTTCTTTTGCCACTCGGGAGCGGTTTCCAGGATCACGTGATATTGATTGAGCTGCGTATAAAGAGTGCTGATCTCGCGCTGCCCGTAGGCGTCGTAGAGCGTGTTGTCAATGGTGGTGGGGGCAATGCCCAGCCGCGAGGCCGTCACGCGGTCGATCTCCAACTGCACCGCCTTGGCGCCGGTCTGCTGATCGGTGGCCACGTCTTCCAGGTCGGACAGCTTATTGAGCTGCGCAACAAATTTGTCGGTCCACTCGTTCAACTCGTCGGTGTCGGGATCTTCAAGCGTGTACTGGTATTGCGTGCGGCTCAC
>PLST01000397.1:0-501 GCA_003164255.1 Acidobacteriaceae bacterium
GCCGCGGCATTCGGGCACACGCAGTCGCTGCACACGAACGCTCTGGATGAAGCGCTGGCTTTGCCCACGGATTTCTCTGCGCGCATCGCCCGCAACACTCAGATCTATCTGCAGCAGGAGACGAATATAACTCGCGTCGTGGACCCATGGGCCGGGTCGTATTATATTGAGCGGCTGACGCACGAACTGATGCATTCGGCGTGGGAGTTGATTGAAGAGGTGGAAGGCCTGGGCGGGATGGCGAAGGCGATTGAGACCGGCGTGCCGAAGATGCGGATTGAAGAGGCTGCGGCGCGGAGGCAGGCGCGCATCGATTCCGGCGCGGACCTGATTGTCGGCCTGAATGCTTATCGCACGGCCGAGGAAACCGAGGTGCCGGTTCTCGATATCGACAACAACGCGGTTCGCTTGTCGCAGATCGACCGCCTGGCTCAACTCAAGCGCGATCGTGATAACGATGCCGTAAGGCTGTCGCTCGAAGAGCTTGAACAGTGCGCGGCT
>PLST01000397.1:527-1521 GCA_003164255.1 Acidobacteriaceae bacterium
CAGGAGTTGGTGGTTGAGTTTGAAAAGGCAGAGGGCCGGCGTCCGCGCATCCTGGTGGCCAAGATGGGGCAGGACGGTCATGACCGCGGCGCGAAGGTGATTGCGACAGCATTCGCCGATATCGGTTTTGACGTGGACATCGGGCCGCTGTTCCAGACACCGCGCGAAGTTGCGCGCCATGCGGCTGAGAACGACGTTCACGTTGTGGGTGTCTCGTCATTGGCCGCGGGGCACAAGACGCTTGTGCCGCAGTTGATCGAAGAACTTCGCAACGTGCAGCGCGACGACATCCTGGTTGTGGTTGGCGGTGTCATCCCTCCGCAAGACTACGAATTCCTGTACAACGCCGGAGTTGCGGGCATCTTTGGGCCGGGCACGGTGATACCTGTGGCAGCGCAGCGGATTCTCGAGATCCTGACGGGATGCCCGGCTGAAGGAGTTCACTGATTGGCTGACGCGAACAAGAGCGCGTTGCATGTGAGGCCCGGTTGCGTTGTGCCGGAACCGCCGCAGGAGCTGGCCTCTCGCACGGCGCACCGGGAGCGCAAACTGTTGCCTCAGCAATTGATGGATGGTATTTTGCGCGGCGACCGCACCATTCTGGCGCGGGCCATCACCTTGATCGAGAGTTCGCGCGCGACCGATAGAGAGCTTGCCGAGCGCATTGTCGAGGACTGCCTCAAGTACAGCGGAAACTCACTGCGCGTTGGCNNGCCGTGCTCGCGATCGATCCGAGCAGCCAGCTTTCCGGAGGAAGCATCCTGGGCGACAAAACGAGGATGGAGTCTCTCGCTTCAAGCGATATGGCCTTCATTCGGCCTTCACCATCGCGTGGATCGTTGGGCGGAGTTGCGCAGCGCACGCGCGAGGCCATGCTTTTGTGCGAGGCCGCCGGATACCAAAACATCCTGGTTGAAACCGTTGGAGTGGGACAATCGGAGACCGCGGTTCATGGCATGGTGGATTTCTTCCTGCTGATTACGCTGGCGGGAGC
>PLST01000397.1:1585-3411 GCA_003164255.1 Acidobacteriaceae bacterium
AACGGCTGGTTCACGCGCAAACGCCAGGAGCAGACGCACAAGTGGATGAACGAGATCATCCGGCAGGGATTGATCCACCAATTTGAAGTGCGCCCGGACCTTCGCGGGCGAATGGCGGAGCTCGAGCTCGAAGTGCTGGAAGGACGCATGACGTCGTTTCGCGCGGCGCGGACGCTGCTTGAACTCTATTTGAATCCAACAAAAGGAAAGAGTGAGCGATGAGGTTCGCGGCTTGCGGAAGACTGAATATTCTTCGCGGTCAGCCGACAATCATCAGAGGGATTTCTTGATGCCGACGTTGCCTGTGCTGATTTTGAACAGCGGTTCTTCTTCAATCAAATTTTCACTTTATGAAGCCGGGGCCGGTGAACGCCGCAAGTTGTATGAAGGCGCGGTTGATGGCATCGGCACCGATCAAGGCAAGTTCTGGATCAAGGACGCCGACGGCAAGAAGCTGGTGGATCAGTCCCCTGCGTTGCCCAGCCGCTCTGTCGCCTTCAAGCTGGTGGCGGACGTTCTGAATTCCGGCGACTTTCTTCGTCCGAGAGCTATCGGCCATCGCATGGTTTGCGCGGCGCCAACATTACAGAACAATCTCCGCGTGACTCCCGAATTGATTGAGGAGATGGAACGGTACAAAGACCTGGCGCCCTTGCATACGCCCATTGGCGCGTACATTATGCGCGAGGCACTCGAGCTTTTTCCTGGTGTTCCCAACTTCGCATGCTCCGACTCCTACTTCCACCGCACCATGCCTCAAGTGGCCACGCACATGCCTATTCCCAGCGAATATGCCGACATGGGCGTGCGTCGAGTGGGATTTCACGGCATCTCGTACGAGTCGATTGTTTGCCAGTTACAGCCGGATGTGCCGGAGAGGCTGATTGTGGCTCATCTGGGCAATGGCGCTTCCATTTCAGCGATCAGGAACGGCCGTTGCATTGACACCTCCATGGGCTTGACTCCGACTGGAGGAATCATCAGCGGCACGCGCACCGGAGACGTTGACCCCGGTCTGCTGTTGTTTATCCTGCGCAAGATTGCAGAGGCCGCGAGCAGTTCAAAGGAGGCCGCGGACCAACTGGAAGCGGTTGTCAACAAGAGAGCGGGTCTGCTGGGCGTGAGCGGACTTTCGAACGATATGCGCGTGCTGCGCGCCGCCGTGGTTGCCGGAAACGAAAAGGCGCGGCTTGCGGTGGACAAGTTTACGTGGATGATTGTGAAGAGTATTGGCAGCTACTTTGCCGAGCTGGGCGGACTCGACATGCTGGTGTTTACCGGGGGTATCGGGGAGAACGACACGGCGACACGCGAAGAGATTTGTGCGGGCCTGGGCGCCCTCGGTATTGTGCTCGATCCGGCGCGCAATCACGCTCGCGGCATGGCAGTCATTTCTGCCGAGGATTCTCCGGTGACGGTACGCGTGATTCCGCCGGCCGAAGATCTGATCATCGTCAACCACGTTGTGCGCATGCTTTCTGAAGAGTCCGGCTCGCTCGCCGACCTGGAGCAAGCTGAAAGCCACGTTGGCGAATTGGAGGCGGTTGCGGTGACAGGCTGCGAGATCCGCTGACGAAGCGCGCTCTTTGGATTCCGCGCGGCATTTGTGCTATATTTTTGAAGGTGCGGGTCGAGATTTTCCCGCTCAAACCGTGCGCAAATCCCCGCGCAGCTCGGTTTTTCCTTGGAAAATTGGACGCGTAGCTCAACAGGCAGAGCATTCGGCTCATAACCGACAGGTTGTAGGTTCGATTCCTACCGCGTCCACCAAAGCGACTTCCTGGGATATTCAAACGCATCCGAGAAACCAAGGCAACCCAATCATT
>PLST01000440.1:0-210 GCA_003164255.1 Acidobacteriaceae bacterium
ATTGCCGTCACGGTCGAGTAGTGGCCCTGTTCGCCGTAGGTCAATCCAATCGGCGCCCCGATCTTGGTGCTGGCCAGGTGCTGAAAGCGGCTGAAGTGCTCCTTCGCCTCGGGCGTGCGGCCAACCCGCTGCAAGGCTCGGGCCAACGCAAACTCCGCCGAGGCATGAAGCGGATTGAGCTCCAGCGCGTGATGGAGAATGGAGATGGCC
>PLST01000440.1:265-3890 GCA_003164255.1 Acidobacteriaceae bacterium
GCCTCGTCGAGTTTTTGCAGCGTCATCAACGCAATGCCCTCGTTGATGGCAGCCTGGGCCAGCTTCGGATCTTTTTGGAATGCCTGCGCAAATGTCTGCGCAGCGCGCTCGGTAAACTGCTGCCCCATCAGCGCCACGCCCCGATTGTTGAGCTCAATTGCTTCCTGGCTTCGGCTCTGCTGCGCTCCGCACTGCAAAGCCACTCCCACAAAAACCCACAACACCCACAGACCCCGAAGAATTGACGGCGCGCTTGTTCGCATATACCTCATTATCGACGCGCAGACCAGTGATCGGCGCGGACCTTTTCCAGTGTACGCGAGCGCTATTTGATTGGCTTGTCTTTGCAGGAGCGCAGGTAGGCGACCAGGTCGTCGAGCTCAGTTGGCTGAAGAACGTCGCCGAAGGCCGGCATCACTTTGCTGCCGTTCACAACCTGGGCGCGAATCGCCTCTTTGCTCTTCGTTCTTCCCACGCTGGAAAGATTCGGGCCCTTGTGGCCGCCGACATTCCTGATGGTGTGGCAGTGCTGGCATCCGCTCGTGGCAAACAGGGCCGCGCCATGCTCGCGCTGGCTCTTTGACGATGCCATGGCGGGCGAAGCGAAACACAGGAGCAGGAGAGAAGCCGCGAACAACTTCCTCATTGCCCTGCCCCTCCACTTGCCTCGGGGATGATTTGTCCGGTAGCCCGGTGAACGTGCCAGGGTACGCTCTCCGCTGTAATTTCAGGATGCTTGCTGAGGAAGTCGAGCGCGTAGGTATTGGCGGTGGGATCGTCCTTCTGGTCGGCGAAGGCGGCGGCCTCAACGGCGGCCTTGTCCTTCATGCCCAGGCGGCGATAGACGATTGAAAGAATGTAGTGCGCGGCCAGATCGTCGGGATCGATGGACTGCACGGTCTCATACTCCTGGCGGGCCTCGTCGTACTTGTGCTGTTGATAAAGCGAGAAGCCGAGTTCGCGATGCGCGTCGCGGGAGCGCGGATATTGCGCCGCCATTTCACGCAGATCGGCGACGGCGGCATCGAGATTTCCCTGGATGCGTTCCACCAGCGCGAGGTAATAGAGAGCGCGCGCATTCTTCGGCGAGAGCTTCAGTGCCTTTTCGAGTTGCGTGCGCGATTGGTCGTAGCGCTGCCATGAGTAGTCGGCAATGGCGACATTGGTATAGGCGTCAGCATAATCGGGTCGCAATTGAGCCACGNNTTCCAGCGCATCCACAGCGGGTTGTCTTCGGCGTCTGGCGGCGCGGGCTGGTTGGCCCCAAGCGCGATGGTCCGCGTGCGCGAGGCCATTTCAACCACGGGAAGTTGGTAGTGCTTTCCAAGCCCGAACTCGATGAAGCGCTGGTTGAAGCGGCGGTAGTTCACCTTGGCCGTCAAGGTGATCGGGCCTGCGACACCAGCCGGAAGCTTGAATCCAAAACGCACAATCTGCGAGCGGCCCGAGATGATGGTGTTGTTGAACGCGATAATCCGCGTGTCCCACACCTGGTGCAGATCGTTCAACACGCCGCTCGTATTCACCAGCCTGTTGGTAAAGCTGTGCGCGCCAGAGTCGAGTTCGCCGTCCTGCCCGATTGCGCCGGAATCCATGATCGTCTTGCCGGCGGAGTCCTTCACCTGGAACTCTACCCAGCTCTCGTAGAAATCGCGCTGCTCGGGCACATGATTATGCGCGATGCCCTTGTTCTGGACGACGACTGAAACGACGAGATCGTCGCCGGCCGCCACTTCAAAGGGAACGTTGCCCAGTGGCGCAGCAATCTTGTCCCCGTTGCGCTCGATGCCGAAGATGTCCACATTGAAGACGCCCGTGCGCAGAAAGGCAACCGTCTTCTCCATCTGCTCGTCGTAGCCGTAGTACTTTGAGAGCGCAGTATTGGCTCCGAGCCAGCGGTGCGATTTGAGCTTGCCGTCCTCGGCTCCATAGTCCTGCAACGTGATGGCTTCAGACTTCATGTGGCAGGTCTGGCAGGTGGAAACCTGGTCCTTCACATAAAAGGGCAGCGGAGACTGCTTGGCGAAGGAGGACTGTTGCCACTCGTCTGAAAGAAAGATGGCGCGCTGCCATTTGTAATTGTTCAAAATGCGGGGCAGCGCCGCCTTGTGACATGCGGCGCAAAAATCGCTGGTGCGGTAGAAATCCTTCATCACCGCTTTGGAGTGCCGATCGAGATGCGCAAGGATCTCCCTGTCGGAGACTTCACCGTAGATGGGCTTGTCATTCGCGTCCACCAGCACCGCGGGCTGGGCCATCACATAGCTGCCGGTTCCGCGCGCATCCACTTTCTGGATGGAGTGGCAGGTCGTGCAGGTGATTCCGTCCGCGTCAAAGTGGCGATCGATGGGCGAACCCTTCGTCAACGCTCCTGAAACCAGGGCGATGGGGTTGTGGCACCCCTCGCAGTGACGCGTAAACTCGATTCCCTTTTCGTCTCTCAGCAGGTTGGTGTTTTTGATGTACCAGGGGGCACGGAATGAGTTGGCATGCGCCGTCTGCCGCCACTCTGCATAGGCTTCCTGGTGGCAGTGACCGCAGTATTTCGCGGTGAGAAAGCTTTTCGATTCGATAAACTGGCCGGTATCGGTGGTGGCGTTCGAGGGTAGAAACGGATGATCGTCACCGAAGCGGAAGTTGTAATGCTCGGCAACCTTCTGTGTGTAGGCAGCGCGATCTGTCGCCGCATCTTGACCGGCATTTGCGGCGCGCGGCAAAAGAGCCAGCAGGCCGCAAGCGGCCCCGGCCAGCAGAAATGCTGCATTGGCGCGTGATTTCAGCGTAAGGAAGATAAGGGGAACCATCCCGGAACAATTGTACCGACTCCCAAGAGAAACCGCGATCATACCGGGGATGCGGTTAAATCTCCATCGAAAGTTGGTTGTTCGCTTCAGCTCTCTCTGAAATGCTGCTCACCGCTCTTTTTCTATTTTTTAATCGAGTTGGCAATGCAGCCCAGAAATCTTCTGCGATCAGAGAAAGGCGGCCATCTTCATCCTCGTCCGCGTTCTTTTGCACACCCATCCTCCGCATGAACGGCACGCGTCTCCACCTTTCTGCCGATGCGCGCGCGCCACTTCGCCTCTATGATCAAGCGTTCCACTTTCTGACAATGAGGCCCCTCATGAAGCGTATTGCCTGGTCGTTATGCGTTGCTTTCACTCTCTGGGTCCTGCCACGTGCAGCCATGGGTCAAAGCGCAACTGCCTCTTTGCGAGGCGTAGTCATGGATGCAACCCATGCCGTGGTCCCGGGTGCTGAAGTCGTGATCGCGTCGACCGATACGGCTCAGCAGCACGTCGAGCGAACCGACAGTCACGGTGAGTTCTCATTCCAGGAGCTGTTCGTCGGCGACTACCGCGTCGAAGTTCGCTTCCAGGGATTCGCCACCTGGGTCAACTCCGGCATCCATCTCGACGTGGGCAACCAGTCTCAGATCGTCGTGCAGCTCGTTCCCGCAACTGACCAGCAGACCGTCGAGGTAAGCGCTGAGGCCGCTGGACTGCAAACCAACGAGATCGCGCAAGGCGCTGTGGTGAGCGAAACCGAGATTGCGAATCTGACACTCAATGGGCGCAACTTCTCTCAACTTGGCATTCTCCAGCCTGGAGTACGTCCAACCTCC
>PLST01000025.1 GCA_003164255.1 Acidobacteriaceae bacterium
CTAGAAGGTAGCTTCTAAGTATCAGACTGCCTGCATTCATCATGTCCCGCATCGTTTCTTGGCGGGGTCATGAAGATTATTGGCTCATGAAAGGAGTGTCCTTATGCGCTGGTGGACATCTGCAATAATTCTAGCCTCTCTGCTGTTATGGGATCTCTCAGCCTCAGCAGACACTCTCACCTTGAATGGTACGGGCGGCGCATATGATGTGCAGGGGTACGCTGGCTTCACATTCGCTGCAACAGGACTATCTGTAAACGTTGCTAATGACTTTGGCCCTGGCGATATCACTGGTTTAGTCCAAGGTCAAAATTATTCACTTTCTTACACGGTCAGCAGTGAGTATTTCAGTGGTAATTACGACGGCCAGTGGATCACAGGAAACGGCTCGATCACCTGGCAATTCGACCTTGTTGTTCCCGACGGTCCCAATCCGTCGCCAAGCGTCCAGGTTCCCGGGACTGTGAGTGGATCTTTCAGTTTTTGTTCGCCAGCCGAGTTTGAGGAAGTTTCCTCTTGTGGACCTGAAGACAATCCCTTGGGTAGTGTGACCTTTACCGGCACAGGGACAGATACTGTCGATCTTGGTTGCGGGTCGGGGACGTGCAGCATTTATGCGGATTATCTTGAGCCGTATACCGATGCCGCAGACGTAACACCGGTGCCCGAGCCGCCTACTCTTCTCTTAATACTCGGGTCCTTACTGGTGTATCCAATGCTTCGCTACATTTGGCGGCCTTCATCGAGACTCCTTCGCCGGGTGAGATCCAGTTAAAGGCGCGGCGGGCAGGGGCCCCCATAACCCGGACGGCCGAAGTCATTTNNAGACCAGCCAGTGAGTAAAGTCGATGGGCGCGTCGGGATCGTCCATCACAATGGCAAAGCTCTTTGTGCCGGCGGGCGCAGACTGCCATTGCAACACAGGCGAAAGGTCGGCGCCGTCGCACGTGTACCGGGCAGGGATCGATCTGCCATTGGAGAAACTCGAACTGCGGACCCAGAGCGAGGTACGCGCCTGGCCATGCGCGAGGCCGGAAGGCTGCGAAAGCAGGACCGTGGCCAGCAGACAGGACGACGAGACAATCGCGATGGCAAGAATCCGCTTGAGGCAGGGCCCGCGGTCAAACGTACTTAATTGCGGTTTCATCGCTCCTCTCCCCGGGGGTCCCCATAATCGATGCTCACTGAAACCTGAGACTAGACGGAATCGCCACGCACAGCATCGATCGCCTCCGCCGCGATGCGAATCCTTCGTGACGGCGCTGGAGACTAGATTGAAACTGCCATTTAACATACCTCGAATCGCGCGCATGTGGGGGCGACCAGCATGGTTATTTTTGCTTGATTACGGATTTGACTTCCACTACTGAGATGGGCCAATATTGCCCAGTATATTAGGCAATTCGCTTGCATAATACATAAATGCCTAATATATTGGTCACATGGTCGACCTTACCTTCATCGGGCAACAGATTGCTGAGCGCCGAAGGAATCTCAAGCTCAGCCAAGTGGCGCTTGCGCGTAAAGCACTCATCAGCCGGGCAACGCTTGAGGCGCTCGAGAACGGACGCGCCGGCGAACTGGGCTTCTCAAGGATCACCAAGCTGCTCGCCGTTCTCGGGCTTGAGCTGAAGCTGCAGGCGAACTCACACCGCCCCACCCTGGACGAGCTCTTAAGCGAGGATCGCGATGATCAAAGTTTGGACCGACGCCGCTGATGCGGGACTGATGGATCGCCACGGCGACCGCGGCAGCACATTCGCCTACCTACCGGACGATCCGCCGATACGCGCGGTCTCAGTAACCATGCCGGTTAGGCTTGAGTCATGGAGCACTTCCTTTGGCCTACTTCCGATTTTTGAGATGAACTTGCCCGAGGGCGCCTTACGCGAGCGGCTCCGCCTTGCATTTGCCAAAGCTACCGGCACCTTCGACGAATTCGACCTGCTGTCCATCGTCGGCCGCTCACAGGTCGGACGCATCCGCTACACAGGTGACAAGGAGCAACTGCACGAGGACGTACCCTTTCAGTCGGTGGACGAAATTCTCAAACGTGGCCGCGGCGGCGATCTGTTTCGCTACCTGCTTGAAAAATTCGCTTCCTTCTCTGGGATCAGCGGCGTGCAGCCCAAGGTCCTGGTGCGTGATGAAAAGGCTTTCGCCGAGATGGAGCATACGGGACACCGCCTCACGCAAAGCTGCAAGGGCGCAACGCACATCGTAAAGTTCTGGGATCCCAACGAATATCCGCAGCTGGCGGCCAACGAGTATTTCTGCCTTGGAGTCGCGCGCAAATGCGGCCTCAGCGTCCCCCCGTACCGGCTTGCCGAGGACAGTATGGCGCTGGTCGTCGACCGCTTCGACCTGCGCATGGACGGAACCTACTGCGGATTTGAGGATTTCTGCGTGCTCAACGGCCGCAGGACGGATGAAAAATATCGCGGCAGCTACGAGACCTCGGTCATGAAGCGATTTGGGCAGTTCGCAAACTCGACGCATGTCAACGAGGACATGGAAAAACTGTTCACCCTGGTCGCCCTTAATTGTGCGCTTCGCAATGGTGACGCCCACCTCAAGAACTTCGGAATTGTCTATGACGAGGTTCAGGGGGAGGCCCGGCTCGCCCCCGTCTACGATCTTGTAACGACCTCCGTCTATTTGCCGAAGGACAGCATGGCGCTTACGCTTAACGGCACCACGAATTGGGCAAGCGCGAAGGAATTGCAGCGCCTTGGCGAAACGCGCGTAGGAGCCTCCCCTGTCCGCGTCCGGGAGATCCTCGGACGTATCGACGCCGCGATTGCGGACACCTCCACTGAACTGCGCGCCCACATGAAAGAGCACGCGGAATTCGAGGACATCGGCAATCGCATGCTCCAGCAATGGGAGCAAGGTGCCGCGCATTCGCTTCGGACGGCCTGAGCGAATCGTTAATGACCTGCCACATCACATGACTGCGTTACAGTCGCTCGCACTGATCGCCGAGGTAGTCCACGGTGCGGCGAGTCGGTTCACAGATCCTGCGCGTTTTTCTTTCGCACATGGTGGTAAGGACGGCCATCCGTTTCCCGTTCCGCTGAAGATCTACGACGAATCGTTGGCCGTGTTACGACAGTCGCTGGAAGCTGCCCGCCTCGGCCACTTGGAAAAACTCCAAGGCTTCGAACGACTCGATCGCCTGACCCGAAGTGTGGAAAAAGAACAAGATCCTTTGGCCGACTTCGAAGCCGCCTCAAAACATGAATGGCAGATATCGCCTTCGGTCGGCGGAAGAACCGTCTTCGACAATGAGTGTCGGCCCAAGCGCAACGCCGAGCCTCCCCAACGATCGCTGTTCTGAATTCGCCAGGAAGCCGGGAATTTTCCATGGATGTTTGCTCCCAACATCTTCTTCCTACGCGCGCGAGAAGCCCGGATAAACGAATGCCGAACGGATCGTTTCAGCATCCTGGACAGAGACGCCGCACTCTCTGACTGTGTCGTACCAGGTGCCGGCGACCTGTTCAGTCATATCCGCGATGATTTTCTGAGCTTCCTCGCGTTCAAGGAGAAAACGAGCGTGCTGCGAAAGTATGTTTGCAGCGTTGGCAAATCGCCCCTGGTCCCCGCAGGCCATCGCAAGATCGCGGTGGTCCTGGCTGATTTGAGGGGCTGGCGTCAGATCGTAGGCGGGAGACAGGCTCCACTTTCGATCAGGAGCGATTAGCGCATGATTCCTGGGATGATCATCGAGATTGGAGATCAGCGCGTTGAACACAATTCGGCGGAAGAGTTCGCCCGTGTCCCGTCTTGGTTGATCAACGACACGTCGCATCTCTTCGGCTAGCAGGACATATGACCAGCGGTTTCTGTTCGATACTGAGTCGTCCGCGCGAAGCACGGTCAGGCCGCTGATCATCCGCGAGCGGGTGTATCCCTGCTCTGCGCTGTATCGATCAAATCGCTTTACCAGCAAAACATCCTTACCGGCAACAGTCTCAATGCGGCTTTCGGCCGTTGTAATGCCGCATCGGCGGGCAAGCTGCAACATTGCATGTTCCACCCGTTCGTAGTTCCAGCGATCGTCCGGGCGCGCGAATTTGGCGATCCAGAGTTCGCCCTGGTCCTGTATGACAGCCTTGGGGCGGGCGCCCCCCATCGATGTGCCTAATAGAAGAAGGTCCTGCACCTGTGCGGCACCGGGGTCAGAAGGAAGCGCGTCAAGGACAAGAGCCTCAGCGGTCTGCTGAAGGTGGACGAGGTCAAGCGTCTGGTTGAACTTGCGGCGAGGCGCAGGCGGAGTGACCTTCTCGCCGAAGCCCAGCGCTCCGGCCCGGTCGTCGGGCGATTCAAGGAGATAGTCCAATTCCCCGAGTTTGGCTATTCCGGCATGTTTCTCGATGACGCGTCGACCCCAGGAATCAGGTCCGGCATCGCGAAGAGCGCCGAAGACTCCGTTCATGCGCACAGTTTCATATGTCTGATCGGAAAGTTTGAGCTCGATCGAGTCGATCTCCACCGCATCTGGATTCCCCAGATACGAGCGGCCATAGACAAACCGCCCGAGGGCATCTCCACTCCGTGTCTGTTCCAGAACGAATCGTCCGGCGGTTACCGCTTCGCGCGCGCCGGGCAGTGTGATGTAAACAAAGCATTCGGTCGGGCGGCTAGAAGTCATTATCGAGCCCTCTGCCTTTGCGTGCCCGCACACGGTCGCGTCGGCTTTCCAATGCAAGCCCCTGCTCATCTTTCAGCGGGTTGGCGAGATCTTCAAAAGCCCCGAGCAGATCGTAGAGCCAGAGAAGGGCGGTATAGACCGCGATCCCAGTGGAAGGCTTGCCATGCTCGGCATCGCTCACGGCGCGGGGTCCTGTGCCAATCTTTTCGGCAGCCTCGTTGATCGTAAGGTGCCGGCGCAACCTGGCGGTGCGAAGATTCCCTCCAAGCCTTCTCAGCGCCTGTTCGACCGGATATGGCTGGGCTTCTAACAAAGCGTTGTTGCGCATTC
>PLST01000569.1 GCA_003164255.1 Acidobacteriaceae bacterium
CTGGATGAGCTGGCAGCGCGGGTTGGCCTGCGGATGAAGGCGGAGCAGGAATTTTATGACATGGTGGTGGTGGGCGCCGGTCCGGCAGGATTGGCGGCTGCCGTTTATGGGGCCAGCGAAGGACTGCACACGCTGGTGATTGAGCCGGATGCGCCAGGGGGGCAGGCGGGGAGTTCTTCGAGGATTGAGAATTACCTCGGGTTTCCGTCTGGAGTGCCGGGGGCAGACCTTGGCCGCCGAGCGCACACGCAGGCAACTCGATTCGGGGCGGAGTTCNNGCGCTGGTTGAGGCTGTGGCCTGCAAGGATGAAGAGGTCTTTGTGGTAGGGGGCGCGAACTCCGCGGGCCAGGCGGCGCTGCACTTTGCCAAGTTTGCCTGCAAGGTGACTATGGTGGTGCGGGGGGATGGTCTTTCTGCCACGATGTCGAAATACTTAATCGATGAGATCGAGAAAACATCCAATATTGTGGTAGAGCCGCACACGCAGGTGGTGGAGGCGGCTGGCGAGGAACGGCTTGAAAAGCTGAAGATGAGGGGGCCGCAGGGAGAGTACACGGTTCCGGCTTCGTCGTTGTTTGTGTTTATCGGCGCGGCGCCGGGTACGGGATGGTTGCCGGACTCGATTCTGCGGGATGAGAAGGGATTTCTGCTGGCGGGGCCGGATCTGCGCATCGATGGCAAGCTGCCTGAGAGCTGGCGGGAAGCGCGAGAGCCGTTTCTGCTGGAGTCGAGTGTTCCGGGGGTGTTTGTGGCCGGAGATGTACGGCACGGATCAGTAAAGCGGGTGGCTTCAGCGGTGGGCGAGGGATCGATTGCCGTGCAGTTTGTCCACCAGTACCTGGCGGCCTTCTAAAAGAGAGAGGCGAGCAGCAGGGATGAGCATCAACGAACAATCCGTCGAGGTCGAATCGATGCCGCTGCAGGCGGCGATCGATGCGATGCGCGGGACTCGTGCCTTTGCGCAGACGAGCGCAGAGACGCTGAGGCAAGCGCTGACGGGCGTGGAACGTGTTGAGCGCGTCACGGTGAAGGCTGAGACTGTGCTGGTTGAGGCGGGCGTGCCGTGGAAATATTACTGGCTTTTGATTGAGGGCGAGACCAGGGCAGAACGACCGGAGAGCAACGGAACGTGGACCCTGGTGGGCAATGCAGTAGCCGGCGGAGGATTTGGTGAATCGGCCTTTCTGAGCGGCACCAGCATTTCGAAGTTCAGAATTGTGGCCACGCTCGACTCCGACTTGCTGCGCTTCGAGGAGCAGGAGTTCTGGAAGCTGCTGGCATGCTGCCCTGAAGCGCGCAAGGTGGTGCTGGCGGACATGGCGCTGCGGATGCAGTCCTACCAAGTGGAGGCGCTGCATCGGGAGAAACTGGTTTCTCTGGGAACGCTGGCTGCGGGTTTGATGCATGAGTTGCATAATCCCGGCTCGGCGGCGAAACGGGCGGCCTCGCAACTGCGGGACAACCTGCGCCGCCTGCAGCAATTGAGCCTGCGCACAGCCGGGAAGCCGAAGACACCAGTGCAACTGGAATGCATGCAGAACCTTTTGGAACATGCAGTCAAGGGCTGTCACGCTCCGGCCTTGAGCTCTGTGGAGGAGTCGGACGCGGAAGAGGCGATGTCAGAGTGGTTGCAGACAGCGGGCGTGGAGAATGCGTTCACCATAGGCCCAGCGCTGGTTGCGATCGGCTTTGACCAGAAGAAACTTGCGTGCGCGCGGGAGGCCTTTGCGGCGGAGAGCTTTTCCGATGCGCTGAACTGGCTTGAGGCGCTGGTTTCAAGCGTGTCGCTGGTGTGCGCTATTGAAGAAAGCATTACGCGGATTTCAGAGTTGGTAATGGCGGTGAAGAAGTTCGCCTACGATGAGCGATCGCCAAACAAGGAATTGGACGTGCACGACAGCCTGCAAAGCACGCTGACCATTCTCGGGCACAAGCTGCGCAACAAACAATTGCAGGTGGTGAAGCGATTCGAGGCAAAGCCCTCGACCATCCGCACCAAGGGATCGGCTCTGAGCCAGGTGTGGACAAACCTGATTGATAATGCGGCGGATGCTTCAGGCGAGAAGGGCGAGATTGAGATTGCCACATGGTCGGAGCAGGGGACCGGGAGCGGGAATGGAATACGACCGGGTTGGCTTGCGGTGAGCATTAGCGATCATGGCGCGGGTATTCCAACGGATGTGCTGCCCAGGATTTTTGAACCATTCTTTACCACCAAGCCGCAGGGATCGGGCACAGGACTGGGTCTTGAAATTGTCCATCGGATCGTGACGCAAAAGTTCGGCGGGACGATCGATGTGGAATCCGTTCCGGGGAAGACGAAGTTCATCGTGCGGCTGCCTCTGGAGCCGGTAATTCCAAGCGAAAAGTGACGATTGTCTCTGCGGCGTCTGCGCTAATCAAACATCAATCATCTATCGGAGTCAGTCGTGGCTGATGCAGCCTGGCCGAAGGTGCGCGGGAATTTTCAGCTGGTTGAAAAGTGGTAGGACCACTGAGGTTTTCGCATGTATGATGGGTGGGCCGGCGAAGTGCCGAACGGCGAGGAATCTGAATGAACCGAATCAAAACTCAGGTGGAGCGTAGAGGTATGTCCGCAGCTCTCGTGCTTGTTTTCATGATTGCTGCAAGTGGCGCCCTGCGCGCGCAAACGACTTGCGACCCGCGCGCCTACGGCGCCAAGGGAGATGGCACGACGAAGGATACGGCTGCAATTCAAAAGGCGATTGATGTATGTGCGGACAAGGGCGGCGGGACTGTGGAGTTGAGCGCAGGGACCTATGTGAGCGCACCACTGGTTCTGAAGAGCAACATCAATTTGCATCTGGCCAAGGGAGCGACCCTGCTGGGTTCGCCCGATCATGCGGACTATCCGCCGCAGATAGAATTCCACGTGCCGGACAGGCAACCGCTCCTGAGCGCAACCAACGCTTCGAATGTCGCGATCACAGGCGAAGGGACGGTTGATGGGAACGGCGAAAGCTGGTGGCAGGAGGCGAGGTCGATCAAGGATCACGGAATTCTCGGCGACCATCCGCGACCGAAGCTGATCATCTTTGACCATTGCAAGGGCGTTCGTGTTGAAGGCGTAACGGTGCAGAACTCGCCGATGTGGCAGATCGTTCCGTACTACTCCGATGATGTTGTAATTCGCGGGGTGAGAATCCTGGCGCCGCAGCACTCGCCGAACACCGATGCGATCGATCCGTTTTCGTCGTCGAATGTGGTGATCGATCATGTGTATTCGGATGTGGGCGATGATAATGTGGCGATCAAGTCGGGGCCGATCAATTCGCCGGGGCCGGACGATCCGAGTCGCGACATTGTCGTGCAGGATTGCACTTTCATGCATGGACATGGGATGTCCATTGGGAGCGAGCTCTCGGGTGGCGCGGAGAATATTGTGGCGGAGAGGATCACGTTTGAAGACACGGACAACGGAATTCGCGTGAAATCGAACCGCGACCGCGGACACGACGTGGGGAACCTGGTGTTCAAGGACCTGACGATGAAGAACGTGAAGAATCCGATCATCATCAGCGAGTACTATCCGAAGGTGATGCCGCCGGATGATGAGGCGCCGCAGGCAGTGGGGCGGCTGACCCCGCACTTCCACGACATCGTTATCGAGAACATGACGGCGACCGGCGGCGAAGTGGCTGCCGTGATTGCGGGTCTGCCGGAGTCGCCAGTTCAGGATGTGGTGCTGAAGAATGTGAAGATCAGCGCTGAGACGGGCATGAGGATAGGATATGCGGAAGTCACGGGCGAGGGCGTTGTGGTGACTGCTGCCAAGGGTGAAGGGATCATTAGGCTTAAAGGGGCGGATGCGAAGCTGAAGTGAAAGAGGCAGCTTCAGGCTTGCTTGTTCGGGGCTGAGCCTGCTGGCGCAGCCCTTCTGTTTTGATGGTGGCTCTGTTTCTTGACAGAGACTCTGACTCTGTTATTGATTGACGCCGCTTGCGAGGAATCCGCCGTCGACGACGAGGGTTTGGCCGGTGACGAAGGACGAACTGTCTGAGGCGAGATAGACCGCGGCTCCGACAAGCTCTTCAGTCTTTCCGAAGCGGCCCATGGGCGTGCGCATGAGCAGTTCGTGGCCGCGAGGCGAGCTGTCGAGCAGGGCGGCATTGAGGTCAGTGCGGAAGACGCCTGGAGCGATGGCGTTGACGGTAATGCCTCTCTTTGACCACTCGACGGCGAGTGAACGCGTGAGCGATGCGACGCCGGCTTTGCTGGCGGCGTAGGCGGCTACTTCGCTCAGTGCGACAAAACTGTTCAACGAAGCGATATTGATGATGCGCCCGTAGCCGCGCTCCAGCATGTGCTTGCCGAAGATCTGGCAGGCGCGCAGCGTCCCGGTCAAATTGGTATTGAGAATATCAGCCCACTCCTCCTCAGGGAGCGAGATGGTGGGCGTGCGCTTGATTTTGCCGGCGCAGTTGATGAGGATGTCGACTTTGCCGAAGCGCTCAAGGACCGCTGTCAGGAGTGTTTCAAGGGACTCGCGATTGCAGACGTCGGAGACAAGACGGAGGGTCTTGCGGCCGCGCGCTTCGACGGCATCGGCTGTCTGGTCCACTTCCTGCTGGCGGCGCGCTGTGGCGATGACGTCTGCGCCGGAGTCGGCAAGCCCAAGACTGAGGGCGCGGCCAATGCCGGATGTGCCTCCGGTAACCACCGCGGTTTTGCCTTCAAGGCTGAGTAGCTGAGTTGTCATGACCTCTCCGTTTGAGCTTTTTCCTTGATGTTGAGGAGCCCGTCGATACGAACTTCTTTCAATCCCACCCTAGCCCGCAAGAACAAAAACGTGGCGAGGATGGGGCACCCGGAATTTGTCCGGGCGTGAGCTGGGAACTAGGCGCTGCGCCCGAGAAATACGGGGGCGATGTGACGGTCAAAAAGATTTACCGTCACGTTCCTGGCGATGATGGCCTCGTTTGCCTCAAGCAGATTGAGATAGCGAGGGCCTATCTTTGCCGCGACTTTGAAACCGACGTGCAGCAACTGGCGAAGGCAGCTATTGTAGGCCGGATTGCTTTGCGCGTGGCGCAGGGCGGACGTGTACCGGTCAGAGGTCCATTTGTTGACGTCGGCAGGCGCGGGAAGCTTGGCTGGATCGATGTCGATGACGGTTGCGTAGGGACCGCAGAGCTCTTCGCGATGGGCGAACGCCTCTGCGTAGATTTCTTTCGCCAGGGCCAGACCGTCGCCGCCTGCTTCCGCGAGGCCGATGAGCTCTTCGAGCCAGGTGGTTCCAGCGGTCTTGAGATGCACGCCGACATTGAATCGCTTGATGTTCGAGTGAATGGAGGAGTAGATGGAGAACTTGTCGCTGCCGGAATGGACGCTGAGCTTGAGATTGGCGGGCAGGCCGAATTGCTTGATGGCGTAATCGATGGCAGCGATGTCGAGACCGAATTCTCGGTCGAACTGGGGGACGATGCCCACGTAGTCGACGCCCTTGTTGAAGCGACCACTGAATTTGGGCGCGATGGTTTGCACGGGAATGCCTTCATCGGCGATGGCGGCGAGAATGATGAGCAACTCGACCGGGCTCTGGGCGCGATCCGTCTCGTCCATGGAGACCTCAGGGATAAAGTTGCCGGCGCCCTTGACGCTCAATACCTTGCGGTAGACTTCGCCCGCTTTCTTGACGGCGGCAAGGAATTTTTGCGCAGCTTCGCGGAGGTCCTGCTGGGTAATCTCGAAGGCCTCATCCACACCGGCCAACTGGATGCTGCCGAGCAATTCCGGATGGCATCGGACGAAGGCGTCGACATCGGCATCAACAGGCGTCTGGCCGATGAAGTCGGCTACATCGATGGTGAAAAAGTCGCAGGGATCAAGGAAGCGACCTACGGTTTCAAGGGTGATGTGGTCGGCATCAAGAAAGTAGGGCAGCTTCCAGTCGAGCGCCTTGACGGCGGCATCGGCGGCCTGGCGCGCGGAAGTCGGTTCGGAGCCGATGATGTTGTGTTCGCGATTCGATTTGTTCCAAACGGGAACCACTTCGACACCGCTCTGAAGAGCTTGGGCGCAGGCTTGAAGCTGCGCCTTGGCCTGATGAGCAAACCGGTCTCCAGTCCCGACGGAAAATTTGTTCAAAGTTAGATTGGGCATATCGATTCCTATTCCTTGCGTGAAACATGAGTGCCCGCAGGGGCTAAAGCCCGGTCGATTGTTTGCGGCCTTTGTGGCACGACTAAAGTCGTGCCCCTTCAAAACAACTGCTCGACTTGCGCCTTCTTATAGCCGGCTGCGATTGGCCCAAAGGCCGAGTCCGGGATTTCCGATGAAGAAGATCTCTTCGCCGTCAACCACATTCCAGCCCTGGTTGAGCTTTTGCGGATCATACTTCGAAGTCATTTGCTGGAGATCGCCGTAACTGAAACCAACTCCTTCAATCTCCTGCTTCGTGAGATGTCCGGGACACCAGGTGATCTTGAACCTGCCCTCAGACGAAGCATGGATGAGGTGGGCGGCGGCGCTCAAGTCGGAGCCAAGATCTGCGTTGTCCTTGACGGCTTTTAGCGTGTGCGGAGTGCCGCGATAGCCGTATTTGCGAATGAGCAGATCGATGCCCTTGTCTTCGCCAAACTCGTGCACGCCGGGAGCGAGGATGATGAGCTCGGCGTCATCTGCAAGGGCCATGCGCGTGCGGTAGATGGCCTTGTTGCCGATCCAGGTGGAGTGAAACTCGCTGGGGTCAAGCATGACGACGGCCTTGGTGATCTGCTTGTCAAGAATTTCGAAGTTGACCTTGAGGCTGAGCTCAGCGGCCCGGAGGAAGCAGTCGATATCATCTCCAATAAACAAGCCGCGGACGGCCAACCCACCGTCTGCCTTGCGGCCCACAACGGTCTGGACGTACACGATGGGCAGGTGGCGGAGAAAATGATCGGAGGCGTAATTGAGGACGTTGCGCACGGGATTCTCGGCGCGGCCCATGATGCGCTCCATGCCGTAGACGGCGCCGAGATAATGGCTGCGGTTGATTCCTTCGCGACCGCCGGCGCCGATGAGGATGTTCTTGGTGAAGTTGGCCATGCCGATCACTTCGTGGGGCACGACCTGGCCGATGGAAAGGATGAGATCGAATCCGCCGGAGGAGATTAGCTTGTTGACCTGCGCAGGCCAGGAGTAGTCAAGCTTGCCTTCCGATTGTTCGCGGATGAACTCGGCCGGAATCTCGCCGAGGGTTTCAATGTCGGTGCGCCAGTTGTGCACCTTGAAGAGNNGCGGGAAGAACCGCCTTCAAACGGTCGCCATAGTGCTTGTAGATATAGCCGGTGAGTTCGCCGGCGCGGGAGTGCTCGCGGCTCTGGTCTGGCGGAACGGCAAGGACGCGATGGCGCTCGCCGAGTTTGGCGAGGCTCTCAATGAGCAGATCGTTTAATTGTTGCCCAGACAGTTCTGTATCGACACTTCCGACAGCGCAATAGAGACTCATGCAATTGACTCGACTTTCTTTAATCCTGGAGCAAGCAGGAACATGATCACCAGGGAAACCACATACGCGCTTGCGGCGATTGCGAACAGGCTCGCATAGCTGTGAGTAAGTTGGAGAATATAGCCTGCAAAGTTAGCCAGCAGGAAGCCACCGACGGAGCCGAGCATGCCGCCAATCCCGGCCACCGAGCCGACCGCCGTGCGTGGGAACATGTCAGACGGCGTGGTGAGCAGGTTGGCTGAAAAGCCCTGGTGTGCAGCTGTGGCTAGGCAGAGAAGCGCAATGGCCGTCCACTCAGAGTTGAGGTAGGTGACCCAAAAGACAGGTATGACAAGGACGCCGCAGAACCACATGGCAGCCATGCGGGCCTTCTGGTTTGACATGCCGAGACGCGTGAACATGGCAGGCAGCCATCCGCCGGCAACGCTGCCGAAGGTTGAAGCGTTATAGACAATGATCACAGGCAGGCCGAGGTGGGAGAGATCGAGGTGGAACCTTGCGCTGAAGAACGAAGGCAGCCAGTAGAGGTAAAACCACCAGATGGGATCGGTGAGGAACTTGGGGATGGCATAAGCCCAGGTCTGCGGGTAGCCGAGCAACTTGACCCATGGAGTCGAGGGACCCATTTTCTCAGCAGCTTCCTGATAGATGAAGCGCAGTTCCTGGCCGGTTAGAGTAGGGTGGTCAGCAGGTTTACGGTATTTTACGTACCAGTAAAGGATCCAGGTGGCACTGAAAAGGCCGGTGACCAGGAATGCCGCGTGCCAACCAAAGTGCAACGTGATAATGGGGACAAGGAACGAAGCCAGCATAACGCCGATGTTGGCGCCGGAGTTGAAGATGCCGGTGGCGAGGGATCGCTCTTTCTGCGGGAACCACTCGGCGACGGTCTTGAGAGCGGCAGGGAAGTTGCCGGATTCGCCCAGTCCGAGCGAGAAGCGGGCAATGCCAAACTCAACAACTGTGTTGGCCAGTGCGTGGCCCATCGCGGAGAGGCTCCAGACGGCCATGATGACCATGTAGCCGATGCGCGAGCCAACCTTGTCAACGAACCTGCCGGCGACCAACAGACCGACGGCATAGGCAAGAGTGAACATGCTAACGATGAAGCCGTAGTTCACCTCGGTCATGCCGATGCTGGCCTGGAGGGTGGGCTTGAGGAGGCTGAGGACCTGCCGATCCATGTAGTTGATGGTGGTGGCCGCGAAGAGCATGGCGCAAATAGTCCAGCGTACGCGCCCGATGCGTGTGCTGGACGGCGAATCTTCGTCGATCAGTGCGCCTGTTCCTGTTTTGCCATCCATAGGTTTCTCCTCGTAGCGCGGTTCTCCAATCTAAATGCCCTTGCAAGCCTCGCACAAGGCGGCCCAATTCATCCACCCCGAAGTGAAGAACCCTACCGGCAAGTTACCTCGCAGACAGGATCGCTTCGACGATTTTGATTTCGGCCAGGGGGAATTAGGGGCCGTTACAGCCGGTACGCCTTCTTGACCAAGGTGTGGGTTAATTCGTGCGCCAGGGTAAACGCCTCATCTTCGTCCAGACGGTGTTGGGCGACTAGGTTGGCAAGGAAGGCACAATCGATGCGTCGCGCAACATCGTGCCGTGCGGGAATGGAAAGAAATGCCCTGGTGTCGTCGTTGAAGCCTACAGTGTTGTAGAAGCCCGCCGTCTCCGTCGCCTGCTGGCGGAAACGCATCATTCCCTCAGGACTGTCATGAAACCACCATGGGGGTCCGAGGCGCAAGCAAGGATAATGACCAGCCAGAGGAGCCAATTCGCGGCTGACGGTGGACTCGTCGAGCATGAAGAGAATAATGGTGAGATTGCTCTCATTTCCGAAGCGGTCGAGCAGGGGGCGCAAGGCGGAGACGAAGTTTGTTGGACCGGGAATATCGGCTCCCATGTCGCGGCCGTACTTCTCATGGATTTTTCGATTATGATTGCGCACGCTGCCCGGGTGAATCTGCATCACGAGGCCGTCTTCGAGGCTCATTTGCGCCATCTCAGTGAGCATCTGCGCCCGGAAGAGCTCCTGTTTCTGGGCGTCAGCCTTGCCTGAAAGTACCTGGCTAAAGAGCTCCGCCGCTTCAGCCCTGGGAAGATCGGCCGTCTGGGCCGTGGGATGGCCGTGGTCAGTGGCCGTGCAGCCCAGTTCCTTGAAGCGGGCACGCGCCTTGCGCAGGGCATTCAAATAGCCGGTCCAGGTTGACGTGTCTTCGCCCGTCTGCGCGCCGAGCTTGGCGATGAGGCCGGCAAATCCCTGAAACTCGGGATCGACGACCGGGTCGGGCCTGAAGGAGGGGAGAATTCTCCGATTCCAGCCAGAGGCGCGAATGGCCTTGATGTCGTCCAGCGAGTCGGTGGGTGAATCGGTGGTGGAAAGCACCTCAATGTTGAACTTCTCAAAGAGAGCGCGGGGCAGGAAGTCGGGCGAGCTGAGCTTATCGTCGATGACGTCATAGTAATGATCGGCGTTCTTTTCAGAAAGGCGCTCCTCGAATCCAAAGAGTTCCTGGAAGGAATAATCCAGCCAGACGCGGGTGGGCGTGCCGCGGAAGAGATAGTAGTTCTGTGCGAAGGTGCGCCAGACTTTGCGCGGATCCTTGATTTGCGGCTGGCCTATTCCGAGGTCGTCCAGGGAGACACCCTGGCTATAAAGCATGCGGAAGACATAGTGATCGGGCTGGACGAAGAGCGTGGCCGGATCAGGGAACGGAGTGTTGCGGGAGAACCAGGAGGCCTGCGTATGGCCATGGGGGCTGATGATGGGCAGATTTTGAATGTGAGCGTATAGGGCTCTGGCGATTTTGAGAGTGCCGGCTTCAGCAGGAAACAGACGATCTTCGTGGAGCAGCATGGCTGTAATTCTACCTCTGGGATTTGAGAAAGTGCGATTTGGGCCGGGTTGAGGTCAGACCACAAGTATACACATTCGGAACAAAGTCGGGAATTCCTTCGGGAGGCGACGAATCAGGGTGCGAGGCGCCATTGGAGTGGTAAGCTCACTGTATCTATATTTTCCTCATGTCCGGGAAGGTGGCTGAGACCGATGCCGCGAATCAAGCAAGCTGAACCCTACGCTCACCGCACCATGCAGGTGGTTAACCACATTCGCTCCCTTATAGAAAACGGCACACTGCAGCCGGGGGACAAGATTCCGCCCGAGCGGGAGTTTGCACGGACGCTCAAAATCAGCCGGGCCAGCCTGCGGACCGGCATCGGGTACCTGGCGGCGATGGGTGTGATGAAGATCCGCCACGGCGTGGGAACGTTTGTGGCAGACGGCCCGCCAGAGTTCGGAAAGGCTTCCCTGGGCATGATGGGCGCCCTGCATGGGTTTCAGACCTGGCAGATGTTTGAGGCGCGCATCATTCTGGAAAGCGATATTGCGGCCCTGGCTGCCGAACGGGGCAAGGATGAGCACTACACGGCGCTTGCCGAGGAAGTGGCCGAGATGTTCGCCGCGATGGACAGCCCCGCTGACTTTCTTATCCACGACCTGCTTTTTCACCGCATCATCTCGAAGGCTTCAGGCAATCCCATTCTTGCCGCAGTGATTGAAACCATCACTTCGGCGCTCTATGACAAGCGGCGGAAGACGGTGGAGCGCTCGATTGACATGCGCGAGTCAGCCGAGATGCATCGCGAGATCTACCGGGCAATCCGTGCGCGCAGGCCGCAAGAGGCGCGCAAACTGATGGAAGAGCATCTGCGGATGGCGCAAACGTCGCAGGGAATGGAGCGGCCGACGGACCGGAAGGTTCTTCAGACCGCGGGCCGGTAACGGAAAGGGATTTGGAGGAACGATGAAGACGGTAATGATGGCTGATCCGGTGCGCTATCCACGCATGACGACCGCTGAAATCCGCGAGACGTTTTTATTAAATGGGCTTTGTGAACCGGGCAAGCTGCATGTGAATTATGTTGATCTGGATCGGGCAGTGGTTGGATTTGCCATGCCGACTGATAGCGCGCTTGCGCTGCCGACTTATCCGGAACTGCGGGCTGATTATTTTCTTGAGCGGCGGGAACTGGGCGTGCTGAACACCGGCGGAGCGGGTACGGTGAGCGTTGACGGCAAGGATTACGATCTGAACAATCTTGACGTGCTCTACATCAGCAAAGGCCAGAAGGACGTGAGTTTCAAGTCGAAGGACGAGACGAAACCCGCGGCCTATTATCTTTTGAGCTATCCTGCGCATGCGGCGTATCCAGTGGTGCTGGTGCGGAAGGATGAGGCCAGCCCGGTTGAGTTGGGTTCGGTGGAAACCTGCAACAAGCGGACGATCTGCAAGTACATCCATCTGCAGGGCGCGCGGAGCTGCCAACTGGTGATGGGCGTGACACATCTGTCGCCGGGGAGCAACTGGAATACGATGCCTCCGCACACGCACATGCGGCGCTCGGAGATCTACATGTACTTCAACGTGCAGGAGGATGCGCGGGTGGTGCACCTGATGGGTCCGCCGGAGGAGACGCGGCATGTGCTGATGGGCGACAAGGACGTGGTGGTATCGCCGGGATGGTCGATTCATGCCGGCGTGGGCACTCGGGCATACAGTTTCTGCTGGGGCATGGGCGG